>JBFMCM010000223.1:0-6067 GCA_040754355.1 Chloroflexota bacterium
GATGACCTTGCGCACCACCAGCATCGAGACCGCCTTGGCGCCGCGACCCGAAGTCTGCCCGTCGGCCAGCACGACCGACAGCCCGCCGTTGGGCCGCTCTACGACCTCCAGCGTGTCCCCGCTCTCGGTGACGGCGTATTTGCTCGTTTTCGCAACCGCAATCTGGACTTCCATGTCCCCATTTTACCCCAACCTGCCGGCATGCAAGGATACGATCAGCAATACGGCAGTTAGTTGCTTATCCGCCCACTTCTAAGGGCGATCTTATCATTTGCCAGTTCCCGCACATCTTTCGTGCTATGTGCAGCGAACACGGTGGTTGTATGAATTTGGGGGAGCAGCGTTTTCATATCGGCGAGAAGACCGGCATGTGCGGTCTCGTCCAGGGACTTAAAGGGTTCGTCTAGCAACAACAGGACAGGTTGAAGGACAAGGGCGCGCGCAAGGCACACGCGCTGGGCTTCACCGCCCGACAGTCGGGTGGCCCTGCGGGCGCGCAAATGGGAGATGTTCAAGCGGTCGAGCCATTCGTTTACGCGGCGGCGGGTCTCCGGTCCGGGCATGCCGCGGAAACGCAGACCGACGGCTATGTTGTCGAATACCGAACGGTCGAGCAGGAGCGAGTCTTGCATTACCAGCCCAACCTGGCGACGGTATTGAAGGTCGGGGATCTCTCCCAGCGGTTTCCCATCAAACAGGATTTGGCCGCGCTCCGGTTTGAGCAGCCTGGCCAGTGCCAGCAGGAGGGTAGTCTTACCCGCCCCATTCGGACCGACCAGGGCCGTCACCTGGCCGCGCTCGATCGCCAAGTGTTCGATCTCCAACACAACCTGGTTTTCCCGGCGGAGGTACAGGTCATGAATCGAAACCAGGGTGCTCATCGTTTTCCTCGCTGCTGAATCCAGGTGAGAGCGTAGTTTATGAGGAACGTAATAATCAACAGAAGTACGCCGAGGGCGATGGCTCTTTCGAATTCGCCTTTGTTGGTTTCGAGCACGATGGCAGTGGTCAGGACGCGCGTTTGGTGGCGGATATTCCCGCCCACCATCATCGAGGCACCGACCTCCGAGATGACTGCGCCGAAGCCGGCCATCAGTGCGGCCAGCAAAGGCAGGCGCGCCTCGCGCCAGAGTTGGAACGTCATCTGGGTTTTGGACGCACCCAGACCGAGCAATTGCATACGCAAGTACGGGCTCAGGGATTGCAGGGCGGCAGAAGTGAGGCCGGTGACAACCGGCGCGGCGATGATCACCTGGGCGATGACGATGGCTGCCGGTGTGTAGATCAGGCGCAGGCTGCCCAGAGGGCCACTGCGCCAGAGGGTCATGGCGACCGCCAGCCCGACGACAACAGGCGGGAGGGCCATACCGGTGTTGACCAATGTCAGCAAGAAACCGCGCCCGGGGAACTTGGTCAGCGCCAGGAGCGTGCCGAGGGGCAGGCCTATCAAGACACTGATAAGTGTCGCCAGCCCGGAGACCTTGAGCGATAAAAGGGTGATTTCAGACAGTTCGGGGAAGGGCATATGAAAGTTGTTGGGATAAAAGGATACGAAGGATTTGCAGTGGCAATATAAACTCCTTTGTATCCTTCTCCAAATCCTAGTTTACGGCAGCCCCAGATCGGCGTCGGTCTTATCCGCATCGGGGATGAATAGAGATTGGCCGAATTCTTCCACGCCGAAATTAGCGATGATCTCCTGACCTTCAGCGGAGGTGATGAAGTCGGCAAAGGCAACGGCTCCGGCGTTGTTCGCCTCCGGCCAGAGTTCAGGGTTGACCACAATCACATGATAGACATTCAACAAAGTTGGGTCACCCTCTACCAGGATTTCCAGACTAATGTTGTCCTGATATGCCAGGTAGGTGGCGCGGTCGGTCAGCGTGTACGCGCTGGTTTCAGAGGCGATCGTTAACGTGGTGCCCATGCTCTGGCCTGTTTCCACATACCAGTCCTGGCCAGTCGGATCAATCCCGGCGCTTGTCCACAGGCTGAGTTCCTTTTTATGCGTGCCCGAGTCGTCGCCGCGCGAGACGAAGGAAGCGCCGCTGTCGGCAATTGCTGTCAGAGCCTCCACGGGACCAAGGCTGCGGACGCCGGCCGGGTCGTCTGCGGGCCCGACGATGACGAAGTCATTGTGCATGACCAGACGGCGGTCCGAGCCGAAACCGTTGTCCATGAAAGTGACTTCGGATGAAGGGGCGTGAACGAGCAAGACATCCGCATTGCCTTCTTCGCCCATCTTGAGCGCTTCGCCGGTCCCCACCGCCACCACCTGGACCGTGTAGCCGGTCTCCTCTTCAAAAACCGGGATCAGCACGTCAAGCAGACAGGAGTCTTGCGTACTGCTGGTGGTCGCCAGGATGAGAGTCGGATTCACCGACGTGGAGGTGCAGGCCGGGAGGCTGAGCGCGGCCAGGAGGACGAGGGCCAGGCCCAGGGTCCAGAAACGAGTACGATTCATTGAGTTCTCCTTAGATTGGAATTTGTTCGCCGGTGTGGGTCGTCTCGTAACCTGTCAGGCTCTCGACGCTCCTGCGGTATGCGCCGGTCTGGATCGTTTCGAGTAAAGGGGCCACCAGGGGAAGTTGGTCTTGCGGGATGATCAAATCGTAGCGCTCGTGGAAGAGCGGTATGAAGCCTAGGCTGTACTGGTGTGCTGCCGCCCGCAAGCCGATGGCCGCATCGGCTTTGCCGTTGCAGACGAGACGCGCGGCCTCTGTATGTGTGCTGACTGAGTTTTCGTAGCCTCGAACGTTGGCGGAAGGAATATTCCGGGTTTGCAACTGCTGATCCAGCCAGAGGCGCGTTCCCGAGCCAGGATTACGGTTGATGATGGTCACATCGTCTCGCGCAAGGTCCGTCATGGTATAAATGGATTTAGGATTGCCGGGAGCGGTCATCAGCCCTTGTTCGCGATGGGCAAGTGTAACAATTTGTATTGGCCTATCTGGAAAGAAATGACGCACGAATGGCAGGTTGTATTCCCCGTTGGTGTCGAGTAGATGCGCCCCGGAGAGATGACAGATGCCCTGGCGGAGTGCTGTCAGGCCGTCCAGCGAGCCGACCGGCATCGTGAGCAGGTTGAGATAGGGGGCGGTCTTTTCGACGAGTAGTTCGACGGCCAGGTCGTGACTCCCGGAAAACACAATGACCGGGAGCGGGGTTTCTTCGGGCAGGATCATTTGCTGGATCATGAAACCACTGGCACGCGCCCGATAAAATTTTTCCACCACACCGGACTGAATGCGCGTTTCGGCCAACTCCACCAATCCTGCGGATTCCAGTTGCTTGAGGTGATGCCGAACCCAGGCGGGGTGTTCGCCGAGGGTTTGGCCCAGGCCGGTCAATGAGGCAGGTGCAGACATGAGAAGCCGCAAGATCCTGAGCCGGCGCGGGTCAGATAAAAGTTTTAGTTGTTCGAATCCCTGCAAGGGTTGGATGGGAGGCATGTCCGTTAAATATTTCCTTAACGGCACAGAGTTTAACCGGGAAGGGTTATTCTGTCAATCAATTTTCCTGGCAGGAAAACGGACTGATGGTGCCCGCGATTTGACCCCCAGAGTTAGGCCTGGCAGTAGACAGGTGGGGAGAAATAAAACAAGGGTTTGGCCGCATGTGGGTCAAACCCTTGAGTCGAGGTGGCTAAGGTTAGCCAGTGGTGGTTGGTTCAGCCGGCTTCTTCTTCGCAACAGCCTTCTTGACGCCTTCGATGGCTTCCTTGCCGCGGACCTTGGCTTCTTCGGCAAATTTTTCTGCCTTGGAAGCGACTAGTTCAGCCTGCTGGGCAGCCTTGTCACGCAGTTCGATACTTTTTTCCTTGATAACTGCTCGTGTTTCCTCGCCGGATTGCGGGGCAAAGAGCAAGGCTACCACCGCGCCGGTGAGTCCACCGACCACAAAGCCGATCAAGAATGCACCTAAATCGTCACGGTCTGACATATGCTCTCTCCTTTTCCTTTGGGTGGATTATTTTTTATTCATGCCGAACAGGTTGAAGAACTTGCGCATACCGGCCAGATAGGAATTGAGTTTTATGACCGGTTCCACAAGGTTTTCACTCAGGAACTCTGTCGTGCCGCGCAGGGTATTGACGGTATCTGTGGTTGCTTTTAGGATAGGCTTCACTTCGTTCTGAAGGAGGTTGATTAGTGTAGCAATCTGGATGACCAGTATTACCAGGGCTGCGCCGATGATGAGCGACTCGAAAGCCATTAAGATGATAAAAATATCGCGAATGTTGGCGGTTACTTCTTCGTTGAGGGTCAGTCCATAAACGGCTGCTGCAATTGCTGCCAACAACAGGATAATCCCTGCAATGATTCCAACCAGCATCCAGCGTTGACGGCGTAGTTGTTGGGCAGCCAGGCTGGCTTCGTCGGGAGGGGCGGATTCGGCGGTGATTTCTTCGGCCATAATAAAATCATTATAGCATATTTTCCCAGAGCCTCGCTTATAATACGAAACGACCACCTCGCCGACAGACGCTTCGGCCATTGTTCACCCCCTAGTGTGTTCTTGTGGAGGTCCTCGCATATGCCTCATCCTCGCTGGCTTGGCTTGATCTTGTTCATTCTTCTGCTCTTTGGGTGTACGCCTGCCTGGGGGACACAATCCCTGCCGACAGTAACGGTAGCAGATGGTTCCTCCACCTATACACCCTTCCTCCCTCTAGACTACACTCCGCCGCCGACTGGTACACAGGCTTATGACTTAACATCTACACCGGTATTTCATACTCTTTGGATCGCACCTTCTGTCCCGGCAAAATTGAACGAAGCAGTGCAAACTGCGGGCTATACTATTGTCGCTAATCCTGAAAATGCTGACGTGCGCCTGGATGTGACCTTATCATCAATCGGTGCGAGCACCACATGGATTTTTGCCCTGGTTGCGCCGTTCCCCACCACCGCGGACGGAGTCTCCTTTGCCGACGTTCAATCTGCCTGGGCCGGGTCGGGGCAGGGACCTTTTGCCGGTTTGCCGTTATGGATGGATGAGGCCACCCTGGCTGCGTTGACTGCTGCTTGGGGCGCGCCAGGCTCCGGATCCGTGCGCGTGGCAGCAGCCGACCAATTGCTCGATACGGCTTGGGCGCAGCGTCCCTCCTGGGCAATTGTTCCATTCGAAGCCCTCGAGCCGCGCTGGAAGGTCCTGACGGTTGACGGAATGTCCCCAATCCACAATGACTTCGACCCGACGTTCTATCCTCTGAAAGTGGCTTTCTCCCTTCAACCGGCTGCGTTCAGCCTCCCGGCTTCCAACCGCGACCCTGACAAGTTGACCGTTCTCATCATGACCGGGGTAACTGCACTGGTGCGTTCCACTGCCGGGAGGATGGTCACTTACGGATTGACCTATCCCGGCGAGGATGTCCGGGATACATTCCGGGCCGCTGATTTGCTGCATATCAGCAATGAAGTGCCATTTGCCGAAGGCTGTCCCTATCCCTACCCAATCCAGACGTCGCTTCTTTTTTGCAGCGATCCCACTTACATTACCCTGCTCGAAGACATTGGCACCGACATCGTGGAATTGACCGGCAACCATTTCCAGGATTATGGCTCGGAGGCCACTCTATTCACCTTGGACATGTACGATGAACGCGGCTGGGCATATTTCGGCGGTGGGCGCGATCTCGTTGATGCTCAGAAAGCCGTCCTGGTTGAGCACAACGGCAACAAACTGGCATTTATTGGCTGCAATCCGGCCGGCCCAGATTGGGCATGGGCGACCGACAGCCAGCCCGGTTCCGCGCCGTGCGATTTCGAATTCATAAACTCTGAGATTACCCGGTTAAAGGGAGAAGGGTACCTGCCGATTGTCACATTCCAGCACTATGAAGTCTACTCTCTCTACCCGAATGCCGGACACATCGCGGATTTCCGCAGCATGGCCGAGGCCGGGGCGTTCATTGTCAGCGGCAGCCAGTCACATTTTCCGCAATATATGGAGTTCTATGCGGCTTCGTATATCCATTACGGATTAGGAAATCTGTTCTTCGATCAAATGGATTATCCTGCTGTCGGCACACGCCGCGAGTTTGCCGACCGGCATGTCTTCTATG
>JBFMCM010000224.1:0-4641 GCA_040754355.1 Chloroflexota bacterium
CCTCCAGGTAAAGCGCAATACCCTGTTTTGGGATTTCTAGATCACGAATATCTGCTTCTGTCATCTTGGAAGGCTGAATAGCATTGCCTCCCATTCGTGCTGTGGTGGGAATATCACCTGGACCATGTTCGAGTGGAGCCTCACAATGGACGCAGACCGTTGCATCCGACTTGTTGGGCCGCTTGCAGGCAGGGCAGAATTTGGTTGACATCGCTGTCCTCTACTAATTTATGTTGGGTATGGAATGCATCATAATAGTACATGATTTTGTGTCCAAATGGAATACCAATAACGTAAAAAAGCGAAGCACTGAAAAACAATGGTCTGGGTGCTGCATGGCCATATACGAACGTCAGTTTTGTGCTATCATTCAAGGCAATGACCCGACGCCGCCTGATCCTGTACCTCCTATTGAACGCGCTGGTCTCAGCCTTCGTGACCGGAACCATCCTGTTCCTGTATGACCGCTTCGGGCGTCCCGAAGCTCCCGGCGGCATCGGGACAGAGACCGGTGTGATGATCGCCGGCGTCAGCGGCGCGGGTGCGACGGAGAACGAGGCTGTAACCCTCCAGAATGTTGGCACCCAATCGGTGGTGTTGACCGGCTGGACGCTGCGGGACAGCGCCGGCACGACCTACACCTTCCCGCAACTGACACTTTTTCCGGGTGGCACCGTGCAGGTCCATACCGTCGCAGGCAGCGACACGGTCACCGACCTCTACTGGGGCCGCTCCGACCCGGTCTGGGAGCCGGGCGAACTGGCCGTTCTCTACGACACCCAGGGCCTCGCCCGCGCCTTCTACCGTATCCCTTAACTCTGATTACCTTAGTCCTGATCACCTTCTTCCTATGTCCCAAGCCCTCTACCGCAAATGGCGTCCCCAGAAATGGGATGAAGTCGTCGGACAACCGCACATCGTCCAGACGCTGAAGAATGCCGTCGCTGGCGAACGCGTCGCACACGCCTACCTGTTCGCCGGTCCGCGCGGCACGGGCAAGACCACCGCCGCCCGCCTGCTGGCGAAGGCTGTCAACTGCCTCGACCCCGACCTGGCAAAACGTCCCTGCAACCAATGCGACCACTGCAAAGCCGTCAACGAAGGCCGCTTCCTCGACCTGATCGAAATTGACGCCGCCTCCCAGACCGGCGTGGACGATGTGCGCGACCTGCGCGACAAGATCAACTTCACCCCGAACCAGGGGCGCTACAAAATCTACATCATTGATGAAGTCCACATGTTCTCCAACTCGGCCTTCAACGCCCTGCTGAAGACGCTGGAGGAGCCGCCTCCGCACGCCATCTTTATCCTCGCCACCACCGAGATCCACAAGATTCCGCCCACCGTGCTCTCCCGCTGCCAGCGGCACGAGTTCCGCCGCGTCCCGCTGGACGACATCGTGAAGCAGCTCCAGTCCATTGTCAAGAGCGAAAAGATCAAGGCCGAACCCGAAGCCCTGACGCTCATCGCCCGCCAGTCAGCGGGTGGGATGCGGGACGCTATTTCCCTGCTCGACCAGTTGGCCTCGACCGGAGGGACCATCAGTCTCGACCTGGCCCAGGCTGTGCTCGGCACCGCAACCTCCCAGACCGTCCTGAACCTCGTCGGTGCGGTACTGGACCGTAAGCCTGCCTCCGGCATGGACGCCATCCACGCCGCCCTCGACTCCGGCGCCGACCCGCGCCTCCTCGCCCGGCAGGTGGTGGACTACCTGCGCGCCTTGCTGCTCCTCCAGATGGGCAACGCCGCGCAGGTGGACCTGTCTGTAGAAGTGCGCGGTCAGGCCGAAAAGCACGCCCAGGCCTTTGCCGCCCCCGACATCCTGCGCATGATCAAAGCCTTCAACGCGGCAGCCGCTGATCAGCGCGGCGGCTGGCAGCCCTCCCTGCCGCTGGAACTTGCGCTGGCCGAAGTGATCGAGGCTCCCGATACCGCCCCGACTAGCGCGGCAACTCTGCCTACACCGCCCCCGCGAGGGAAAAAGGCTCCGGAGATTTTATTCCAGGCTGATGAGGAAAAGTCCAAAACCGAAAAGGCAGCCGCCAAAATCAAGGCGCAGCCCTCCACAACGGACGAGGCAGGTATCACCCTCGGCCAGGTGGCAAAGGCATGGAAGCAGGTCAGTGCGAGTGTGCGCAACAACCCATCGTTGAATGCCTTGCTCAATTCCTGCCGGTTGCTCGAACTGAAAAATAACACCCTGACACTGGGTTTCGCCAGCGACATCCTGCGCACCAAAGCCGAGACACCCGAACAGGTCGAGGCCATCCGCAAGGCAATTGCCGAAGTGTTGGGTGTGGACCTGACAGTCAAATGCGTCGTCTCGAACGCCAAACAAACAAGCCGGGCGGACATCAAGCCCGATGGCATGGTCGCCGCGGCGCTCAAAAATGGCGGCGAGATTGTGGATGTTCAGGAATGATTATTTTGGACTCCGACGGCTAGCCGCCGGAATCCAGAGGAGAACGTATGGCAAAAGGATTCAACCGTCCGACCGGAGCGGGTGGGCAAGGCGGCATGATGCAGCAACTCCAGCGCCTCCAGCAGCAAATGGCCGAGGCACAGGAGAGACTGGCACAGGAAACCGTTGAGGCCACCGCGGGCGGGGGCGCGGTCAAGGTCACGATGACCGGCGACCAGCACTGCCAGTCCGTCGGGATTGACCCCGAACTGCTCAAAGACGCGGACGCCGAAATGCTCCAGGACCTGGTGCTGACGGCTGTCAACCTGGCGCTGGAAAAGTCGCGCGAACTCCAGCAGCAGGTCATGGGTCCGCTGGCGGGTGGGTTGCCGTTCTAGTAGGGGCGCGATATATCGTGCCCCTACGGAGATACAACCATGCTCCCCGATCCGATCCAAAACCTGATCTTCGCCCTCGAACGCCTTCCCGGCATCGGCCCGAAGACCGCCTCCCGGCTGGCGTTCTACCTTCTGCGCGCTCCGGAGGAGGTTTCCGGCTCGCTGGCCGAGGCGCTCACCGACCTGAAAACGAAAATCGCTTTCTGCCAGGAATGTTTCAACATCACCGTCGCTGGCCGGGAACGCTGCGAGATTTGTGAGAGCGGCCAGCGTGACTCCTCGTTGATTTGTGTTGTCGAAGAGCCGCTGGATATTCTCTCGATCGAGCG
The DNA here is from genome assembly GCA_040754355.1 of Chloroflexota bacterium. Lineage (GTDB taxonomy): Bacteria > Chloroflexota > Anaerolineae > Anaerolineales > Villigracilaceae > UBA877. Next base: position 3,129 of record JBFMCM010000224.1, read on the forward strand.
CATTGGGGCATTCAATGGAAAGTATCATGTCCTTCAGGGTGTGATCAACCCCATCGAGGGCATCGGACCTGAGAACCTGAAGATCAAGCCTCTGCTGGAACGTGTCCAACGCGGCGGCGTGCACGAGGTCATTCTAGCGACAGACCCGACGATGGAGGGTGACGCCACCGCCCAGTACTTGCATCCGCGGCTGAAAGCGCTCGGCGTCCATGTGACGCGGCTGGCGCGCGGCCTGCCCGTCGGCGGCGACCTGGAATACGCCGACCAGAACACGCTCCTGCGCGCCCTATCCGGGCGGCAGGAGATGGGATAAAACCTAGCGGGGCAGGCGGCGAACCTGCCCCGAATGTTTTATGAAGATCACTCTCCTTACATACGGTTCGCGCGGCGATGTGCAGCCCTTCCTGGCTCTGGCGGTTGGTTTGCAGAAGGCCGGGCATATACCCACCCTGGCTGCCCCATACAGGTTTGACGGATTTGTTGCACATTACAACATACCCTTCGCGCCTCTTCCGGGTGACCCCGAGGAGATCAGCGCCCGTTTCAATGACGCCGGGCAGAACCCGTTCCGCACCATGCGCGCCATCGGCGACTATGTCTTCAAGATCGCTGCGGAAGTATCCCGCGCCGCAATCGCTGCATCTGAGCACGCCGACCTAATTATCCATAGTTTCCTATTTACAGCCGGAGGACACACCTTTGCCCGTCAGCGCGATATTCCGGATATTTCCATCCAAACCTTTCCGATGTTCGCGCCCACGCGAGCATTCCCGAACGTTTCCGTGGCGACACTGCCTCCCGGCTGGCTGAGTTACACTTCACACTGGCTGTTTGACCGGGTCTTCCGCTACGGCGGGAACATTGGATATGGACGGATTCGCCGCTCCCATCTCAATATTCCCCTGCCCCCGCGACTCTCCTGGCCTTTCGCTCCCTCCCCAGGACGCCCCCTGACCCCGCTGCTGTTCGCCTTCAGCCCGAGCGTGGTCCCACCTCCGCGCGAATGGCAGGGCCAGCCGCATATTCACGTTCCCGGCTATTTTTTCCTGGAGGACGAGGCCTACCAACCATCGCCGGTGCTCGCAGATTTCCTCAGCGCAGGAGAGCCGCCCGTGTGCATCACGTTCGGGAGCATGGTCAATCGTCAGATGGAGCGCATCCGCTCGGTTGTGTTGGAGGCTTTGCAACGTACCCGTCAGCGGGTTATCATCCTGACCGGCTGGGGTGATTGGGGGCTTTCCTCTGCGCCCGCAGCGAATATCCTGACCCTCGACTCGGCTCCTCACGACTGGCTTTTCCCGCGCTGCCGCCTGGTCATCCATCATGGCGGCGCGGGGACGACCGCCGCGGCGCTGCGGGCTGGCGCGCCAAGCATGGTTATTCCAATGGCGGGTGACCAGCCGTTCTGGGCGCAACGTGTGAACGCTCTTGGAGTGGGTCCGCACTCCATTCCATTGAAAAAACTTGCCGCCGAAAATCTGGCACGCGCCCTGGCCGAGGCGGATTCCCCCGC
>JBFMCM010000225.1:0-2257 GCA_040754355.1 Chloroflexota bacterium
TTCGGTTTGCTCCGGAATCCATTCCAGGAAATGTTCCTTGCACAGGCCGAGGTGATGCTGGGGCATGTTGACGGCGGCTTTGCCGCCGCATTTCAGGCACTTCATTCAACCTCCCGAAATGACCGCCACCAATTTCACTACATCCCCATTCTCCAGGATTTCATCCTCGGTAATGACCTCGCCATCGCGCGTGGCAATGACCGATTCGGGCAGGATGTTCACTTTCTTGAGGGCGTCAACCAGCGCCATTCCGGAACGGACTTCGAACTCCTGTTTGCGGAGAATCAACTTGACCATTTGTCACTCCTTTGGAGCCATACCAATACTTTTCAGGGGGCAAATTGTATCATGATTGAATTTATCCAGACAATTTCCCCAGCGGGTGGGTATTCCTGGCGGCTTGTCTTCTACCATCATCCTAGATTTGACAAACCTCCCCTCCCCTGCTATACTGGCGGCGCTATGAAAATAACGACTTAGTCGTTACTACACCTAAACAGACTTTTACTGCCTCAGGCAGTTTAGTAATCTTACAATCGAAAATTTCTCCCCAACCCCGAAAAGGGGCGTTTTGTGTTTTGCATTTAACGTTGGTGGGAGAGCAAGAAAAGGAAAATATGAGTAAACAAAATAAAGAAACCCTGCGCATCCTGCCCCTCGGCGGCCTCGGCGAGGTGGGCAAGAACATGCTGGCTTACGAATACGACGGCCGCATCCTGGTGGTGGATGCCGGGCTGATGTTCCCCGACAACGACATGCTCGGCGTGGACTACATCATCCCGGACTTCGAGTACCTGCGCCAGAACGCCAGCCGCGTGGACGGCATCCTCATCACCCACGGCCACGAGGACCACATCGGCGCCATCCAGCACCTGCTGGCCGCCGTCCCCGCCCCGGTCTACGCCACGCCCCTGACCCGCGGCCTGGTGGAGGTCAAATTGGCGCGCAACGGCCTCTCGAACCGCGCCGCGCTGATCCAGATCCAGGCCGGCGAAACGGTCCGCATCGGGCCGTTCCAGGTGGAAACCTTCCATGTCTGCCATTCGGTGCCGGACGCCATCGGGCTGGGCATCACCACCCCGGCCGGACTGGTCGTCCACACCGGGGATTACAAGTTCGACCAGACCCCGGTGGACAACTGGCCGACCGATTTCGCCAAACTGGCCGAGTTCTCCGCCCGCGGCGTGGACGTGTTGCTGGCCGACTCGACCAACTCCGAGCGCCCCGGCTGGACGCAGTCCGAGCGCGTCATCGGCCCGGCCTTCGACGAGGTCTTCCGCACCGCGCCGGGACGCATTATCATCGCCACCTTCGCCTCGCTCATCGCCCGTATGCAGCAGGCCGCCGACGCCTCAGTCAGGCACGGAAGGAAGATGGCTTTCGTGGGCATGAGCATGGTGGACAACGCCAAGATTGCCCGCGACATGGGCTACCTGAAAGTGCCCGAAAAAACGCTGGTGAGCATTGACGAAGCCCTGCACTTGAAAGACAAGGAAGTGGTGCTGATGGGTACCGGCTCGCAGGGCGAACCCTCGTCCATTATTGGGCGGCTTTCGACCGGCACCAACCGCCAGTTCGATGTAAAACCCGGCGATACGATCGTGCTTTCCTCGCATCCCATCCCCGGCAACGAGGAAGCCATCAACAAGACCATCAACCGGCTCATCCGGCGCGGGGCCGAGGTGGTGTACGAGGCTGTATTGCCGGTGCATGTCTCCGGTCACGCCAGTTCGGAGGAACAGAAACTGCTCCTGAACCTGGTGCGGCCAAAGTTCTTCGTCCCCATTCACGGCGAACTGCACCAGTTGAAACGTCACGCCGTGCTGGCGCGCCAGGTCGGTATCCCGGAGGAGAACATCGTCGTGGCAGAAAACGGCCAAGTCATCGAACTCTCGAAAGGCAGCCTGCGCCTGGGAGAACGCATCCCCGGCGGGTACATCTTCGTCGAGGGTGAGTCAGTCGGCGAAATAGACCTGGACGTGATGCGCGAGCGCGAGCAGTTGGCCCGCTCCGGCATCGTATTGATCACGGTCACGCTGGACAAGTATTCGAACCGGCTGTTGAAGGAGCCCGAGGTGCTGACGCGCGGCTTCATCTCCCCCGAGGATGCCGAGGGCCTGGTCCCGGCCATCCAGAAGAAGGTCAACGACCTGGTCAACGGCGGCGGGCTGGGTGACGAAAAACTCATCTCGGACGCGGTGCGCAGCCTGCTCTACAACGAGACGCGCCGGAGGCCGATGGTGTTCGTGGCCATCAC
>JBFMCM010000226.1:0-4498 GCA_040754355.1 Chloroflexota bacterium
CCGGGTCTTCGCCTTCGGCCAGGTAGTCGGCGGTGTGCAATTGGCCGCGGCCCAGGCGCTTGCCGCGGGCGGCGGCGTCCAGCCAGCCGACGGTGTAATTGTGCATCGGAGCCGCCTCGGCAATAGCGTGCAAATGGGTTTCCAGGTCCGGGACGTTCCAGGCATGTACGTTGAGCAGGCCGGAATGGACGCGTTTCATCTGGAGCGTGATGGAGGTGAATACACCCAGCATCCCCAGCCCGCCGATCATGGCGCGGAACAGGTCGCCGTTCTTCTTCGGGGAGCAGGTCACCTCCGCGCCGGTGGGCAGCAGGGCGGTGAACTCGCTTACGTGCTCGCCGATCGGCCCCATGCGGAAGTTGTTCTTGCCGTGGATATTCGCCCCAAGACAGCCGCCCAGGGTGGTGGTCATCGTCCCGGAGACGACCGGAGGCCACCAGCCGTCTGGCAGGACGGTCTGCCACAACTGGCACAGGGTCACGCCCGGCTCGACGGTAATGGACCCGGAGCCTGGGTCCCAGTTCAGGATGCTGTTCATCCGCTGGAGGTCGAGCACGATGCCGCCGCCGTTCAGGGCCGCGTCGTTGTAACTGCGCCCCGCGCCGCGCGCTGTGACAGTCAGCCCGTTGGCTTTGGCGAGTTGGAAAACGGCGTGGATATCTTCTGCAGACTTGGGACGGAAGAGATAGGAGGCGGCGCGCAGCGAGTGGCCGAAGTTTTCGAGCGGGATGAATTTATCGAAGGTGAGTTTGTTGATCATGGTGTTGGGGAAGATGAAATTCTAGAAGTTCATCCGGTGGAAGATCACTGAAGGGATGTTCCGGACGATGAGCATGATCCAGCCCCAGAACCAAGGCGTGTAGATTTGCTGTTTCCTGCGTCGGATGGCTTTGCTGATGTCGGCGGCGGTCCTTTCAGCGGAGACCACCAAGAACATGCCTTTCTGACCCTGGGTCAGTTCGGTGGCGACGTAGCCCGGCTTGACCGTCAACACATGGACGCCGCGCCGCGTTAACCGGTTGCGCAGGGCTTCCAGGTAGCAGGTCAGGGCGGCTTTGGAGGCATTGTAAGCCGGGTTCTTGACGCGCCCTCGGTCCCCGGCCACCGAGGAGATGCCAACGATATATCCGCTGCCCTGGCTCTGGAACAGGGCTGCCGCCGGGTCCAGCCAGGCCAGCGCGCCGATGTAATTGACCTCGGTCATCTTTCGGTCGGTTTCGAAATTGTAGTGTTTGAACCCGGTCGGCAGGGCGATCCCGGCGCAATAGACGATCATCTCCAGGCCGCCCAGGTCGGTCAGGATTTTTTGCAGCAGGCGGGGAACCGAGGCGGTGTCGGTGACGTCATGTTCGTACGGCACAGCCCGCACCTCCCCGGGGGTCGCGTTGATTTCTTCGCAGAGGGCAGCCAACCGGTCCGCGCGGCGGGCGAGCAGCGCCAGGGTCCAGCCTTCGGAGGCCAGCCGCCGGGCAAGGGCGGCGCCGATTCCGCTCGAAGCGCCGACGATGATCGCCCGTTTGCGCGGCGTCAGCGGGGTGGGACGGGCCGGCAGGTCAGGTTTGAGTTCTGGCATGTGAGGTTCTCCCACAGGCTATTATACAGCCATTGGCAGGCGCATTTATTCACGGATAGGACAACATGTACACAATTCTTGGACAGTTTCCCTCTTTCCCATCCGGTAAGAAATGAGTATGATTGAATCGTCGGTTCCTTTGTGGTAAATTCTTTCCAATTGGAGGCACGCATTGAAGACAGTCTCTAGCCTTATAAACGATGTCCGGAAGCGGCTGGAGAAAAAAGGTCTTACTCCCGAAGCAAGCGAAAGCCTGCTTGGTTTGTTGAGCGCGCTGATGACCACGAGTACAACCGACACCTCCCGCGATGAAAACCTGATGATGCGCCTTGCCGATGCAATGGCCGACAGCAGCAGCCTGCTCATTCTTATCCAGCAGCAGGCTGCGGAATTGGACGCACTCAAGCGGATTACCTTCAACCTCACCACCAGCCTCGACCTGCAGGCTGTATTGAATGGGGTGGTGGAAGAGGCGATGCGGTTGGTGAAAGACGCCGATGACGCCCATATTTTCTTGTATCAAGACCAGAAGATTTCATTTGGCGCCTCCCTCCAGGCGGATGGAAAAAAGAATGAGGTATACGCCGAACCGCGCCCGGAAGGTCTGACCTATCACGTTGCCCGCACCGGTGAGATGCTCGTCATCGAAGATATGCGAGAGCACCCGCTGTATCAAACTGCGCCAGACACCTGGTCAGGTTCGATCATCGGCATTCCACTCAAAATAGGCGGCCGCGTGATTGGCGTCATGAACCTGGCGCGCACCCGCACGGGCGAATTCACTCAGCCTGAGATCCGCCTGCTCGCCTTGCTGGCCGACCAGGCGGCCATTGCCATCATCAATGCCCGCCTGCACGCCGCCGTCAGCCATCAAGCGCGCAGCGACGTGCTGACTGGCCTGCCCAACCGCCGCGCCCTCGACGAGCGCCTCGACGACGAAATCAAACGCTCGGCGCGCTCCGGCCGCGTTTTCTGCGTGATCATGATGGACCTGGACGGTTTCAAGCAGGTCAATGATACCTATGGCCACGATGTCGGGGACGATGTTTTGCGGCAGATCGCCCGCTCATTGCAGGAGAACCTGCGCACCAGCGATTTTCTCGCCCGCTACGGCGGCGACGAACTGACCCTCGTCCTGTCCGAGACCGACCTCAATCAGGCCGAGGTCGTGGTCGAAAAGATCAATCGCAACCTGGACAACCTCGTCCTCCAACTGCCGGAAGGCAAGACCACTTCGCTGGGAATCTCGGGCGGGATTGCCATCTATCCCAAGCACGCCCAAAACGCGCCGGGCTTGCTGCGCGCTGCTGACGAAGCCCTCTACCATGCCAAACGCAGCGGCGGCGGCAGTTTCCAGGCGGCGCAAGACATCAATGCCTGACCTCCTTCAATCCCTTTACAAACGTGACATCGGACATCTAAGGATCGTTGCCTCTCTCTGGGGCGTGGAATTGACTGCCTCCGAGACCGAGGCCGCGGCTGCTGAACTCAGCGCGGCGCTGCTGGACCCGGAACTGGGCCGCGAGATTATCGACTCACTCCCTGCAGAGGCCAGGTCCGCGCTCGCGGCGCTGGCTGAGGCGGGCGGCAAAATACCCTGGGCTGCGTTTGCCCGTGAATTTGGGGAGATACGCGAAGCCGGGCCGGGGCGGCGTGACCGGGAACAGGTGTACCGGAATCCGGTCTCTGCTTCTGAAGTATTATTCTACCGTGCCCTGCTGGCGAGGGCTTTCTTCGACACCCCGAGTGGCCCGCAGGAATTCGCCTACCTCCCCGATGATCTAAAGGTATTGATTCGACACGAAGGAAACAAAGAACTCCAAGGAAGGACCTTCGAGCCCTTTGTGTCTGTTGTGTTAAAAGAGCGCGAGCCTCTAGGACACCCGGCCGCGCCGAAGGAACGCGCCCGCCTCATCCCTGCCTCCGACCGCCTCCTGGACGATGCCGTCACTTTGCTGGCCGCCCTGCGCATGGACATGGTCCCGCCGGAAACCAGCGTGCCGGCGAAAGTTGTACACGCTTTCTTGCAGGCCGCAGGTATCCTGGCAGGGAATGAGCCGCGTGGGGAAAAAGTAAAGGCTTTCCTCGAAATGCCGCGCCGCGCAGCCCTGTCCATGTTGGCCGAAGCCTGGCAGTCGAGCGAGACCTTCAACGAACTGCGCCTCCTGCCGGGACTCGTCTGCGAGGGTGAGTGGACAAACTCGCCGCTCGTCACTCGTCATACGCTACTTTCCTTCCTCAACGTGATCCCCAAAGAAAAATGGTGGAGCCTGCCGGCCTTTGTCCATGCCGTGAAGGAAAAGCATCCTGACTTCCAGCGTCCCGCTGGGGATTACGACTCGTGGTTCATCAAGCGTGAGTCGGATGGCGTGTATCTGCGCGGCTTTGCCAGTTGGGATGAAGTGGACGGCGCCCTCATCCGCTATCTCATCACCGGGCCGATGTTCTGGCCCGGCACGGTGGACCTGGCAATGCCGGAAGAGAGCGAGGCCATCACCGCGTTCCGCGTCAAGTCACCCGTCACCCGTCACTCGTCACTCGAAACCGGCAAACTCCATGTTTCCTCACAGGGACTCATCACTGTGCCCAGGTTGGTTCCCCGCGTGACGCGTTATCTCATTGCTCGTTTCACCGAATGGGAAGACTCGAAAGGCGATGAGTATCGCTACCGTGTCACCACCGCCTCGTTGAAGCGCGCCAGGGAGCAAGGACTGAAGGTCAGCCAGTTGTTGAGTCTGCTGGCGAAGAACGCCTCGGCAGAAATCCCGCCCGCCTTCGTCAAGGCGCTCAAACGCTGGGAGTTGAAGGGCACTGAGGCTCGGTTGGAGACCCAGACCGTTTTGCGGGTCAGCCGGTCCGAAGTCCTGGACGAACTGCGCAAATCGAAGGCGGGGCGCTTCCTCGGCGAGATCCTCGGCCCGGTGA
>JBFMCM010000227.1:0-2163 GCA_040754355.1 Chloroflexota bacterium
GGTCTATGACAGTCCCGACTGGCAACTTGTGCCGGAACTGGTGCCCGCCGAAGGAGAAATGCGGATCGAAAAGCAGTTCAACTCCTCCTTCGAGCAAACTCACCTGGAGGAGACCTTGTCCCGGCTGGGGGCGACACACATCGTCCTGGCCGGCGCGGCCACGAACTGGTGCATTCGGGCCACTGCTTATGGCGCGCTGGACCGGGGCTACGACCTGACGCTCGTCAAGGACGGCCATACCACCGAAACCATGGAATTCGATGCTGGGAGCAAGATCGAAGCGGAAAACATCATCACCGACCTCAATATTGCGATGAAATGGCTGAGTTATCCGGGTCGAAAAAATGGCGTGGTTTCAGCAGAGGAGATTGATTTTGCTGCTGGCACGAACTCGATCACGCCTGGGTAATAGAGAGTCGTATCAAAAAACTAAAAGAATCTTCTAGAAGAGCCGCCTCATTTACGGGGCGGCTCTTCTCATACTTCGAAATCCCCAAACACCTAACTGCCGGCATCCGGCACTTGCCAACTCCTCAGACTCGCGTACAATGGACGCATGACTAACTCTACCCTCGAACTTATTCATAAACATGCCTCCGTGCGCCGCTACAAACCGGACCCGGTACCTATCCCCATCATCGAGACCATCGTCCAGGCTACGCAGCGCGCCTCCACCTCCTCCAATCTGCAAACGTACTCGGTCATCGCCGTGACGGATGCAACGAAGCGCGAAAAACTGGCCGCCCTGGCCGACAACCAGCCTTTCATCTGCGACGCCCCCGCCTTCCTGGTCTGGTGTGCGGACCTGGCGCGCCTCGACCGCGTCTGCCAGTTGCGCGGCACGATACAGGTGACCGAGTACGTGGACAATTTCCTGACCGCCGCCATGGACGCCGCGTTGGCTGCGCAGAATGCCGCTCTAGCAGCTGAGTCGCTTGGCCTGGGCATGTGCTACGTCGGCGCGCTGCGCAACAATAGCCGAGGAGTGATCGAACTGCTCGGCCTGCCGCGTCTGGTCTTTCCCCTTTTCGGTATGACCCTCGGCTGGCCCGCCAAGGAAGCACGCGTCAAGCCGCGCCTGCCGCTCCAAGCCATCCTTCATTGGGAAAAATACAATTCCGATCAGGACGCCGTCTTGCACGAATACGACCAGACAATGGCTGCCACCGGCATTTACACAGGCCGCCAGGCGCCCTTCCCAGGCAGGGAAGGCGAAATGGAAAACTACGGCTGGCTCGAACATTCCGCCCGCCGCGCCGCCAGAGCCGCGCGTACAAACTTGCGGGAAGTTCTGGAAGAACAAGGGTTCCTCTTGAAATAACCTGTAAATAGACACAACAGGTTTTCGGGAAACGCGCCTGGGGGTAGTGTTTATCGAATTCTTATCAATACCTGATAAAATCACTCCAAATTGGAGTGATGAGATGGACCATATCCGTTCTGTAAAACAAATCATCGAGCCGCAGTTGGTCATCGAGGGCGCGGGGGTGCTCCTGCGCCGTTCGATTGCTCCGCAGGTTTCCAACCATTTCGACCCGTTTCTCCTCTTCGACCACTTCGCTTTCAATGACCCGGTCGAAGGCCCCATCCGCGGCTTCCCGATGCACCCGCACCGCGGCATCGAAACCGTGACCTACATGCTGGCCGGTTCCGTCCACCACCGCGACAGCCTGGGCAACGCCGGATTAATCGGTCCCGGCGATGTGCAGTGGATGACCGCCGGAGGCGGCATCCTGCACGAAGAAATGCCCCGCCGCGGACCAGACGGCAGCATTTATGGTTTTCAACTCTGGGTCAACCTGCCGGCGGCGTTGAAAATGTCGCCTCCCCGCTACCAGGAGGTCGTCGCGGAGGCAATCCCAATCGCAGAAAAGGACGGCTGCCGCATCCGGCTAGTGGCCGGGGAAGTAGACGGCCTCCGCGGGCCGGTGACTGAGATTGCCGCCAATCCGATCTATCTGGAAGTATCCATGGATGCCGAGGCTACCTTCGATCTCCCCCTCCCTGAAGAACATACGGCATTGGCCTACGTTTTCGAGGGACAGGGCACTTTCGATGAACAGGTAATCAACGAGGTGCAGATGGCCGTATTCAGCGCCGGAGACCGGATCGAGGTCCGCGCCGGAGCGGAGGGAGTGCGCTTCATGCTGATGGCCGGTGCTC
>JBFMCM010000228.1:0-5104 GCA_040754355.1 Chloroflexota bacterium
CCACCGCCCAGGACGCAGCTCTCGAAGCGCTGACACACGGCGAGAAGTACGTCCAAGAGATGGTGGCTGAATACGACCGGCGGCGCAGACTTATCGTCAGCGGGCTGAACAAACTCGGCCTGAAGACCTTCGAGCCGCGCGGCGCGTTCTATGCCTTCCCGAACATCCAAGCCTCCGGCATGGACGACGAGTCCTTCGCTGAAGCGCTTCTCAAGGAAGAACACGTGGCCGTCGTGCCGGGCAATGCCTTCGGCGCGGGCGGCGAGGGGTTCGTGCGCTGCTCCTACGCCACAGCCTATGAGAAGATCGAAGAGGCCCTGCAGCGCATGGAGCGATTCATGCAAAGACACGGCTAGAATGACCAACCGAAAAACTTTCATGGTACCCAAGTATAGAATTTGGCTCCTCCTGGGTGACGTCCTTACAATTGCCCTCCTGACCCTCATCGGTTTCGCCACGCACGGTGAATTGCAGACCTCCTTCCTGGCGCGCATGTTCACCACCTTCCTCCCGCTGCTGGCGGGCTGGTTCCTGATTGCCCCCTGGCTGGGACTTTTTCGGCCGGAAATCACGAAGGAACCTCGTCAACTCTGGCGGCCCTTTCTCGCCATGCTGCTGGCCGCGCCCATCGCCGGGACGCTGCGCGCCGTCATGCTCGGCTCGGTGGTCCTGCCGCTGTTCGTTGGCATCCTGGGTGGCAGCGCTGCCATCGGCATGTTGATCTGGCGCGCCATCTGGCTCTTGATTCACAGGAAACGCTAACGATACCGTTATTTTCTACACTAACAGTAATTTCTATTTGCCGAGACGAGCAATTCGCCTCGGTTTTTTTATCATCCTTCGGTGTTCATCCGTGTTACTCTGTGGTTTAATTACCCCGGAGGTGGAAGATGATCATCCGTGTTGGAGTCGAAAACAATAACGAAGGTTACCGCTCCATCGCCTGGGCGCTCGAACACCCCGGCTGTTACGCCTACGGTCCCGACGCCGACCAGGCTCTCGACAACCTGCTCGTTGCCATCCAAGAATACGCCGCCTGGATCGGAGGGCACGAACCGGTCTGGTTCGACCCGCAGGAACCCGAACTCATCCTCGAGGAGACCTTCAACGACTACGACGTCAACGCCGACCTGGACATCGTCGAAAAGGGCGAATACACCGTCGAGCCTTTCTTCCAGTACGAATGGAAACCGCTCACCGCCCCGGACCTGGAGACTGCCCTCAAACTCCTGGCCTGGAGCCGCGCTGACTTGTTGACGCTGCTCGAAACCCTGACCCCCGACCAGTGGGCCTTCAAAGGCGAAGGCGAGCGCTGGGACGTGGCCGGCATTGTCCGGCACATCGGCGGCGCGGAGTGGTGGTACGTAGACCGTCTCGGCCTGGCCTTCCCGCGCGAGGATGTGCCCAAAGAGCCGCTCGAACGCCTCGAGAAGACCCGCGCCCGGATGTTGGAAGTGCTGCCAAGCCTGCTGGAAGTGAAACAGGTCAACGGCCTGGAGGGCGAACTGTGGAGCCCGCGCAAAGTCGTCCGCCGCGCCGCCTGGCATGAACGCGACCACACCGACCATATTCGTAAATTGGTCAATTTGATATGATGGGAGGGGAAATAGTGGACAAATTCGAAGAATACAAACTGCTCAACGAACGCGCCCAGAAACTTTCCGAACGCCGCCAGACCACCACCCAGACCTACCTGACCATCAACACGGCCATCTTCGGGGCGGTGGCCTTCATCGTCAAAGACTCCGGGCTGACCGGCTGGTCGCTGGTGCTGGTGTCCCTGCCGCTCTTCATCGTCGGCGTCACGGCCTGCTTCATCTGGCTGGGCATCATGAACAAGATGGAACTCTTCCTGGACTGGCAGTACGACCGCCTGCGGGAGATGGAAGCCGAAATCCAGGGCAGTTTCAAAATCCTGACCAAAGAGAACAAGTTCTTCTACGAGCCGAAAAAGGGCGGCCGGAAGCGCTTCAGTTTTACCCTCCAGGAGGCCTGGTTGCCGCGCCTGCTCATCGTTCTCTTCGTGCTGTATGCCGCGGCGATGATCGTCAGCGCAGTGTTTGGTTGGTTGTAGCTATTTTGTAAGACCAAAGGGGCCAAAATTTTTCAATAAGTCACAGGGCCAATAACGTTATATAATTGAGTAAGAAGAAGATTGTTTGAATAGTGACCGAAAGTCGGGAAAAATGTCAACACGAATTGATGCTCTGGTCAATCCCGGCATGTTGTTATGGGCTCGCAAAAAATGCGGGCTTGATTTAGTTGGTGCTGCAAAGCGAATTGGGGTGAAAATAGAGCAATTGGAAACCTGGGAAAAAGGGGACAGTTACCCAACGATTCGTCAAGCCATGAAAATGGCTGAAGTTTATCGCCGCCCTCTATCGTTGTTCTATTTGGATGCGCCTCCAAAAGATTTTAGCGTTCCTATGACTGATTTTCGTCGTCTACCAGATGCCACTCGTGGTAGGCTATCGCCTGGGTTGATTTGGGAAAAAAGGCAAGCTGAAATACGGCGAGAGATAATGATTGATTTAGCGGAAAATGATGAGGAGGGAATATTTAATTTTCTAAACTCGGCCTCGACAAGAGATGATCAAGAGGAAGTAGCAAATAAAATAAGGAAATGGGCCAACATCAACTGGGATACTCAAAGCAAGTGGCTCGACAACAGCGTGGCCTTTAATGCTTGGAAAACCGCTTTTGAGAAACTGAATGTCCTTGTATTTCAAACTAGTCATATAGTGAGAACAACATTTTCTCCTGACGAAGCTCGCGGTTTTTCAATTGGTGAAAAACGTTTTCCGGTTATTGTAGTGAATTCTGGCGATGCTCATGGAGCACGCATATTCACACTTTTACATGAATTCGCTCATTTATTGTTAAATAATGGCGGTATTTGTGATTGTGAAGAGTATTCACAGATTCAATCCCCGGAACAAAACGTAGAAACGTTTTGCAACCACGTTGCGGGGGCAGCTCTTGTGCCAGCATCGCTCTTGACCTCTCACAACATTGTTCGACAACACGGCCGATACCTAGATTGGGAAGATGAAGAGATTTTCAACCTTTCCATGGGGTTCTCCGTCAGCGAAGAGGTTGTAGTGCGTCGTCTCTTGATTCTAGGACTCACATCTCAAGAATTCTATGATCGCAAGCGACAAGAATATTTCAAGAGGTGGAACGATTATAAAGAGAAAAGGCGCGCTGCCCAAGCAGGAATTGCTCCATATCATCGTTTGATGCTACGGAAAAATGGCAAGCCTTACACTCGCCAAGTATTTAGCGCCTACTACGATAAAAAACTAACCCTGTCAGACGTTGCAGATTATCTTGGCGTTAAGATAAAATATTTTAGAGACATGGAACGCGAGGCTTTTGTTGGAGCCAGCGTTTAGACAACGTGGAGTTGCGCAGTGGGAAATATTTACTGCTTTGATACCAGTGCATTTATAGAAAGTTGGTGGAGATTATATAGACCAAGCTCATTTCCAACTTTCTGGGCAAAAATGGAAGGGGCAGTTGAAGGGGGTGAGATAATCGCCCCAATGTTTGTCCTAGAGGAACTAGAAAGAAAAGAGGGCGATCAATTGTATGTTTGGGCAAAAAACCAAATGTCAATGTTCCATCCACTAGATGCCGAACTGCAACTCGCTCAAAAAAATATTGTTAATAAATATCCTAGACTGATCAGCGAGGCAAAAAATCGCTCGCTATGTGATCCATGGGTAATTGCGTTGGCACAAATTAGATCATGCACAGTTATCAGCGAAGAAAATCGAGGGGGTAACCGAACGCCTAAAATTCCTGATGTTTGCGAGGACCTCAAGATTAAGTGTATGAAGATCGCAGATTTTATTGAGGAATTAGGTTGGAAATTCTGATAGATTCGATTACAAAAAAATGCGAATGCCATAACCGGGTAAAATAGCCTTCGCGTTCTTCCTTTCTTCGCGGTTAATTACATGGACTCCAAAACCCTCACCGTCCTCGAATACCCCAAGATCCTCGCCCGCCTGGCGGATTTCTGCGATTTCTCCGCCTCGGCGGACCTGGCGCGGGCGCTCCAGCCCACCTCCGACTACGACCAAGCCCTGGCCCGCCTGGCCGAAACCACCGAGGCGCGCAAACTGCTCTCCGTCCATGATATGACCATCGGCGGCGCGCACGACATCCGCGAGCAGGTGGACCTGGCCGCGCACGGCGGCGTGCTCGACCCGAAGGAACTGCTCGACGTGCAGTCCACGCTGGAGTCCATGCGCGGCCTGCGCCGTTACTTCGACAAGCACAGCAACGACTATCCCGGCCTGGCATTCATCGCCCTGCGCCTGCCGGCCCCGGTTGGGCTGATCGAAGCCATCGCGCGCTGCATCACCGAGGGCGGTGAGGTGGCCGACAGCGCCTCGCCCAAACTGTACGACCTGCGGCGGCAGGTGCGCGTGGCCCACGACCGGCTCATGGCGCGCCTCCAGCGCTATCTCACCGACCCGGAAACGGTGACCAAACTCCAGGACACGGTCATCACCCAGCGCGACGGGCGCTATGTCATTCCACTCCGTGCTGAATTTAAGGGGCAGGTCAAGTCCATC
Organism: Chloroflexota bacterium; assembly: GCA_040754355.1. Classification (GTDB taxonomy): domain Bacteria; phylum Chloroflexota; class Anaerolineae; order Anaerolineales; family Villigracilaceae; genus UBA877. Next base: position 4,587 of record JBFMCM010000228.1, read on the forward strand.
GTCCACGACCAATCCTCCACCGGGGCAACCCTCTTCATCGAGCCGCTGGCTGTGGTCGAATTGAACAACGCCTACCGCGAAGCCCAGATCGCCGAACGGGACGAAGTCCGCCGCATCCTGACGGAACTGTCCGGGCAGGTGGGGCTGCTGGCCGGGGAAATCGTCCCGGGCGTGGCCGCGCTGGCGGAACTGGACCTGGCCTTCGCCAAGGCCAAATACGCCGAAGCAGTCCACGGGTCCGAGCCGATTCTTCTCAAGACCGTTGACCGTGGACGGTTGACGGTAGACGGTCAACAGTCCACCGTCAAGTTACTGAACGCGAGACACCCGCTCCTCGACCCTGAAACCGTCGTGCCCATCACGATTGACCCACTCGCCGGGACGTTTTCCATCGTCATCACCGGGCCGAACACGGGCGGCAAGACCGTCACGCTCAAGACCGTCGGCCTGCTGGCGGCCATGGCGCAGTCCGGGCTGCACATCCCGGCGGCATCCGGCTCGGAACTGCCCTGCTTCCA
>JBFMCM010000229.1:0-2740 GCA_040754355.1 Chloroflexota bacterium
GGGGCCGTGCTCTTCTTCTTCGGCCTGCGGGGGCTCGGGCGGGCGCGCCAGCCGCTCGAACGCTCCGGCGAACCGCTCAAGTCCCGGCCCTGGCAGACGCTCGGCATCGGTTTGATCGTGCTGGTGGTGGCCTTCAACCTGTTCATCGTCGGCCTGCTGCTGTTTATCGTCATTTTCGCCATCGGCCTGGGATTGAACTTCCTCGGCCTTTGGCAGGTGACCCTGGCGCTGTGGGTATTGGCCTTTTCAGCCCTGCTCATCGCCCTGGTCGGGCTGGGGCTTTTCATCGCCATCGGCTCCAAGGTCATCGTTATCTACCTGGCCGCCTCCCTTCTTTTCGACCTGTTCGTCACTCGCAAGGCCTTTTGGATCAACCTCCTGGCCCTGCTGGCCGGGACAGTCGTCTACGCCCTGCTGCAATCCATTCCCTACGCCGGGTGGATCATTGACCTGCTGGTGACCTCCACCGGCATGGGCGCGGCCTGGATGGCCTGGCGCGCCTCCCGCCAGAAACCGGTCATCGCCGCCGAGGAACCGGTTGTGGCCGCGAGAAAGCCGAAAAAGAAAATCGTTCGTAAAGCACGTTGAAGATGAGTCCTGCTGCCAGCGCGCTGAGAACCTGCACAGCGCTCGCCCATCCCAATATCGCCTTCATCAAGTATTGGGGCAATCGCGATAACGCCCTGCGCCTCCCGGCCAACGGTTCCATCTCGATGAACCTGGATGGGCTTTTCACGCGCACGACCGTGACGTGGGGGGAGACTCAATTGACAGGCAACGACATGCTCACCTTGAACGGTACCTCGGTCACCGGGAAGGGATTGGAACGCGTCTCGGCTTTTCTTGACCTGATCCGCGGCCTGGCGGGGTTCGACTTACGGGCAGGGGTTGTCAGCGAGAATAATTTCCCCTCCGGGGCGGGGATCGCCTCGTCCGCCTCGGCCTTCGCCGCCTTGGCCCTGGCAGCCAGCCGCGCCGCGGGCCTGGACCTCGAGCCTGTCGCGCTGTCGAGGCTGGCGCGGCGCGGCTCCGGCTCCGCCTGCCGCAGCATCCCGGGCGGATTCGTCGAGTGGCTGCCCGGCTCCGGCGACGAGGATTCATACGCCCTCTCCATCGCCCCGCCCGAGCACTGGCCGCTGGTAGATGTGGTTGCCATCGTCTCGGCTGCCCACAAGCCGACCGGCTCCAGCGAGGGCCACGCCCTGGCCGGGACCAGCCCCCTGCAAGCCGCCCGCGTGGAGGCTGCCCCCCGGCGGCTCGCCATCTGCCGCGAGGCCATCCTGAAACGCGACTTCGCCGCTTTGGCCGACATCGTCGAACTCGACTCGACCCTGATGCACTCCGTCATGATGACCTCCAGCCCGCCGCTTTTCTACTGGCAGCCAGGGACATTGACAGTCATGCAGGCAGTCCGCGCGGCGCGCGCCAGCGGGATGCCGGTCTGCTGCACGGTTGACGCCGGGCCGAACGTCCATGTGATCTGCGAAAAGGCCGCCGCGGAGGAAACGGTCAAATTGGTCAAGAGCCTCCGGGGGGTGCGGGAAGTTCAGGCCGCCCAGGTCGGAGGTCCGGCGCGCCTGGTGGAAGTGGAATAAAGTCCCCAAAACGGATATAATCCAGCCGTCATAAAACTTGGCCGTGCCGCAAGGCGCGCACCTTAATGTTGAGAGGTAGCATGAATACTGGTCTGCTTGGTGGTGTTGTTTTTGTGCTCGTTTTCGCCGGGATGATCCTGGTTCACGAAATTGGGCACTTCCTTGCCGCGCGTTTGATGAGAATCGAAGTAGAAGAGTTCGGTTTCGGCTTTCCTCCGCACCTGGCCACACTTTTCACCTGGAAAGGGACGAAGTTCAGCCTGAACTGGCTGCCGCTGGGTGGTTTCGTACGCATCAAAGGCGAAGACGACCCCAGCCTTCCCGGCGGCATGGCAGCCGCCAAGCCCTGGAAGAGGTTGATCGTACTGCTGGCGGGTGTCACGATGAACCTGCTGACAGCGGTGATCGCCTACAGCATTTTGTTCGCTCAAATTGGCATACCGGATGAGAGCACGGTCATCATTACCGACATCGAAGAGGGCGCGCCGGCCGCGCAGGCTGGCATCCAGCCGGGGGATATCGTCCTGTTCGCGGATGGACAGCACATCACAGATGCCGAAAATTTGATCGCCATCACCCGCCAGAATCTCGGCCAGCCGATGCTGCTCGTCCTGGCGCGGGACGATGAAGTGTTGGAGTTGACCGTCACGCCGCGCACCGAATGGCCGGAAAACTCGGGCCCGATGGGCGTCCTGCTCTCCAACCCCTTCGTCCCCGCCAATTCCTGGTTTTCCACCCTGCCGGTGAGTTTCAAGGTGACCGGGCAGGACATCGGCAACCTGCTCTCCCTGCCGGGCCGGCTCATCGCCGGGACGGCCAGCCCTGGAGAAGGGCAGATTGGCGGTCCGCGCACCATCTGGAACTTCTTCCAGGCCGCGGTGGCCAGCGATGTACAGAGTCGCCAGCCGGACGGCAGCGGTGAAACACAGCCCACTTACTACACCCTGATGGTCATCATCGGCTTGAGCATCTCGCTCGGCACGCTGAACCTGCTGCCCATCCCGGCCCTGGACGGCGGCCGCGTGCTCTTCCTCCTGCCAGAATTGCTCTTCCGGCGCGCCATTCCGGCCAAATACCAGGTTGCTATCAACAGCACGGCTTTCATCCTGCTCATCATACTGCTGATGGTTTTTTACATCAAAGAT
>JBFMCM010000230.1:0-4045 GCA_040754355.1 Chloroflexota bacterium
CGCCGAGACGCTGGCGCAGGCCAATTGTCTCGTCGCCGCCAGCCTGGAGCCCGGCGACACGCTCTACGTCCCGCCGCTGGCCACCCGCAGTCCCACCCGCACGCCAACGCCGTGCCGACCGCCGTATGGCTGGGTGCACTACCCGGTCCAGCCCGGCGACACGCTTTATCATATCGCCGACATTTTCGGCGTCACCGTCCGTATGCTGCAGGACGCCAACTGCATGGGTAATTCCACGTATCTCAAACCGGGTCAGTGGATCTACGTTCCGCCCTGGCTGCCCCACACCGCCACGCCGACGTTCACCCCCCTCACCCCTCCCCCCACCTGGACGGTCATCACCCCCGACACGCAGACTCCCACGGGGACCGACACGCCCACCGGGACGCCTACCTCGACACCGACATCCACTACATGGCCCTGATCGGGGGACTTGCGCCGTGTCCATCCCATGCGTCTCTACCTGCCCTTGACTTGCATCCTGCTCCTCGTCCTGCCCGCCTGCGGCTTCGCCCGCGCCAGCCAGCCCACCCCGCTGCCGACCGTCACGCTGCCGCTCGACCCGACTGCCACGCGCACACCCTTCCTGCCCGGTGGTCTCGCCCCGAGCCTCACCCCCACCAGTGAAATCCCCCTGCCGGCCGAAAGCCTGCCGCGCCCGGCTGGGCAGGTCTGCATCCTGCTGCTGGGCTCCGACCAGCGCCCCGGTCGCAGCGATTTCCGCACCGACGTCATCCTGCTCCTGTCCCTGCGCGCCGACGGCTCGCTGGCCCTGGTCTCCTTCCCGCGCGACCTCTACCTGTACCTGCCCGGCCGGGGCACGAATCGCATCAACACCGCCTTCGAATACGGCGGCTTCGAACTGCTGGCCGAGACGCTGGACTACAACTTCGGCCTGCGCCCCGACCGTTACGTCCTGACCAATTTCGACAGTTTCATGTCCATCGTGGACAGCCTGGGCGGCGTGGACGTAAATGTCGCCCAGGAACTCTCCGACGCCCGCACCGGCTACCCGGAGGGCTTCACCGTCAATCCCGGCCTGGTGCACATGGACGGCGAGACCGCCCTGTGGTACGTGCGTTCGCGCGAAACCACCACCGACTTCGACCGCCTGCGGCGCGCCCAGGAGGTGCTGGCCGCCATCGGCGGGAAACTGTTCAGCCTGCAAGCGCTGGCGCACATCCCGGACCTCTACCAGGCCTACCGGTCGCTGGTCGTCACCGACCTGAGCCTCGAAGACCTGCTCGACCTGCTGCCCGTTCTGGAAGCGGTGGACAGCAATCGCGTCGATCACTACACCATCGTCCCGCCGGTCGTCGCACCCTGGATCCACCCCGACACCGGGGCCTACTACCTGCTCCCCGACACGAACGCCATCCGGGCCATCCTCCAGCAAGCCATTGGGACTCCCTGATGAAACGCCTCGCCTTTGCCCTGCTGCTCTTCCTGACCGCCTGCGGCGCTTCCGCGGACCCGGCGCCTGCCAACACCCCCACGCCGCTCTTCCTGGTCACCGTCGCAGGAGACGCCACCCTCACCGCCACCCCCTTCCAGCCGGTCTGGAACGAGACAGAAACGCCCTTCTCCCTCTTCCCATTGTCCGCCTCCCCGGAGTCCCTGCTCGGCACCCCGACGCCCTTCGCCCCCCCGGCTGTGGACCCGAATGCCCTCCTGCCCACCCCCGGAGGCACGCAGGCCTCCTTCTACGCCCCGCCGTACGCCCCCAACCCGGCCGCCGTCCTGACCGACGACCAGACCGTCACCTTCCTACTGCTGGGTTCCGACCAGCGCAGCCCAACTCAAACATACTTCCGCACCGACGTGCTCATCATCGCCGCCCTGCGCCCGGCCAACATGCAGGTCTCGCTCATCTCGCTGCCGCGCGACCTGTACGTCTACATCCCCACGGTCGGCATGGACCGGGTCAACGCGGCCTACGAATACGGCATCATGTACAACTATCCCGGCGGCGGGGCCGGCCTGCTCAAGGACACCATCCTCTACAACCTGGGCGTGCGCATTGACCACCTGGCCATCGTGGACTTCGACGGCTTCCGCAAGATCGTGGACACCCTCGGCGGGGTGGACGTGCCGGTCTACTGCGCCTACACCGACTGGCACCTCATCTCCCCAGACCTGGACCCCAACAACGAAAACAACTGGTCGCTCTACACCGTCGGGCCGGGGCTGGTGCACATGGACGGCGACCTGGCGCTCTGGTACGCCCGCTCGCGGGCGCGCTCCTCGGACTTCGACCGCGGCCGCCGCTCGCAGGAGGTGCTGCGCGCCCTGTACGCGCGCGGCCTGTCCATTGACGCCGTCAGCAAGATCCCCGAACTATACGAAGATCTGAGTTCCTCGGTCGTCACCGACCTGGGTCTGGGCGACCTGCTCAGTTTTGCCCCCCTGGCCTTCGACCTGGGCAACGCCGACATCCGCAGTTATTACGTGGGACGCGATTACGTCTGGGCCTGGACGACCCCCGGCGGGGCCTCCGTCCAACTCCCCAACGGACCGCTCATCCAGTCCATGCTCCAGCAGGCCCTGGCGCCGCGCGACCGGACGCCCGAAGCCGAAGCCCTGACCATCGAGGTGCGCAACGGCACGGCCTCCACCGGCTGGGACGCGCTGGCCGCCGAACGCCTGAACTACGCCGGTTACAACACCCGCCTGGCTCCCGCCGACCGGCAGGACTACCCCCAGACCCTGCTCTACGACCTCTCGGCAACCCCCGACCTGGCCCGGGCCGGCAGCCTGCTGACCCTGCTCGGCCTCAGCCCCTCAGCCTACGTCTCGGCTCCGGCGCAGAGCGATGCCGCCTACGTGCTCCTGCTGGGCGCCGACTACCAACCCTGCTTCAACCCGGCAGCCGTGACGCCGTAAGACTTGATATAAATCTGTTAATAAGTTATACTGACGGTATAACTAAAGGCAGACTATGGCAATTGTAAAAACGGCGATATCCATCCAACGCTCGCTTTTCGAGCAGGCGGAGGCGCTGGCAAAGGAGATGGGTCTCTCCCGCAGCGCTATTTTCGGTTTAGCCCTCGAAGAATTCATCCAGCGCCGCCAAAACCAGCGCATCTTGCGGGAGATCAACGCAGTTTATGATACCGAGGCCGATCCTGCTGAGCAATCCCGGCTTGAAAAAGCGGGAAAAGCCCAGCGAAAACTGGTGGAGGGTGAGTGGTAATTCGCCAAGGGGATGTATACTGGGTGGAATTGGAGGAACCGCACGGATCGGAGCCGGGGTATCGCCACCCGCACGTCGTTGTGCAGAACAACATATTCAACCAGAGCCGTATCAAAACAGTGATTGTTTGCGCGCTGAGTTCCAATCTGAAGCGAGCCGAGGCACCGGGAAATGTACTGCTGGAAGCGGGGGAAGCCGGCCTGAGCAAACCGAGCGTGGTGCTGGTTTCCCAGGTCTTCACGGTGGACAAATCCAGGCTCGACGAGTATATCGGCTCACTCCCGCGCCGCCGCATTCGGAAAATATTGGAAGGTATCCAATTGGTGCTGGAACCAAGGGAATTGGATGAACAGCCCTGCTTCAACCCGGCGTCCGTAACGCCGTGAAATTATTGGGATAAATTATTGGGAAAGATGGCTCGCGATGCTATAATTTCGATTGGTGGTTCTGTAATGTTATTAAGAATGCAGTTTTTTCAGGGAAGTTGGCGATGTAGGTAAAATAAAGAACGCTTTATTATCGCTAAATAGGCGCACAAAAAAATGAAGGTTACTTGGAGGAGTGATATGAACCGAGAAGAACAAGATGATTTGCCCTTGGAGGTAGACGAAAGCCAAGAGGATGAGGCTTACGTTACTTATGATATAGCAACTTATCCTTCTGACTTTACGTTGTCCGGCATTGTGGAAATGTGGGGAAATGGTGATATTACTATTCCTGAATTTCAAAGGGAATTTGTGTGGACGATAAAACAATCTTCATTGCTTATCGAGTCCTTTCTTCTGGGTTTACCAGTTCCACCAGTTTTCTTTTACATTGACGACGAGAATAAAAATTTAGTTATTGATGGTC
>JBFMCM010000231.1:0-5167 GCA_040754355.1 Chloroflexota bacterium
TTCATAAACACAACATACTCTTTCAACGTCAGCAGGGGCAATGGCGCTTGGCAACAATCCTGGATTTCGACAAGGCCTGGGCAGGCCATCACGAGACCGACCTGGCGCGTCTCGAACTATGGGAAGGCATGACCAGCAAAGCCTTTTGGCGGTCTTACAGAGCCATCTGCCCAGCAGATCCGCTGTACAAACAACGGCGGCCTATCTACCAATTGCTTTGGTGTCTTGAATATGCCCGTCCCACCGCAAAGCACCTCGCGGATACTCAACGTGTATGTGCAGAATTGGGGCTTCCAGGCCTCGAGCGATTTGAGTGAGATGATCTAGAGGTCTCGACCTTCACATTACCCCCAACTCCCGCAAGGCTGTAATCAACTTCTCCACATCCCGCCGCGTGTTGTAGCCCTGCACGCTGACGCGGATGAGTTTGCGCCCGTTCCAGGCAATTAACGGCACCTCGATGCGATACTCATCGTAGAGACGTGTTTTCAGCGCGGCGAGGTCAACCGAGTCCGGCAGGGGGGCGGCGGCCATTTGCAGACCCGACCCCCGCCCTCCTATATCCCCCCATTTCAAAGAGCGGAAATGGGGGGACTGGCTTGATAGATTGCTAATCCTCTCCTGGGCTTCCATGACCAACTCGTGACAGGCGGCGCGTACCTTCGGCCAGTCGTGTTCCTCCTGGAAGCGAATGGCCTCCGGTACAGCCAAAAAGGCGGCAATGTCGCGCGTCCCAATTGACTCGTGATGGTCAATGAATTGGCTGGGACCGGGAATTTCCGCCTCGTATCCCCACGAGACCACCAGCGGCTTGAGCATGCCCTGGACTTCGGGCCGGGCGTAGAGAAACCCGGCTCCCTTCGGCGCGCACAGCCACTTGTGCAGGTTGCCGCCGTAGAAGTCGGCGCCGAGGTCGTCCAGCCGCAGCGGGATCTGACCGGGCGCGTGCGCCCCGTCTATGACGGTGAGGAGGCCCTCGCGGTGCGCCCGCTGGATGACCGCCTCCACGGGAAACAGGAGCGCGGTCGGGCTGGTGATGTGGCTGAGGAAGATGACACGCGTGCGGGGAGTCACACCTTTCCATAACTCGTCTACGAACCCCTCACCCCTGGCCCCTCTCCCAAAGAGAGAGGGGATTATCGGTTGGTTGATGTATTTGAATCCTCGCTCCTTCGCCAGGAAACACCAGGTGCGGTCGAGGGCGCCGTACTCGTGGTCGCTGCTCAGGACTTCATCACCCGGACCCAGGTCCAGGGAGCGGGCGACGATGTTCAGGGAAACGGTGACATTGGTCGTGTAGACCAGGTTGTCGGCGGCCGTCCCAAGGTAATCTCCCAGCGCGGCGCGCGCGGCAGACATCAGGTCCCGGAAGCGGCGGCCGAGGAATTCCACCGGCTGGCGTTCCAGTTCGCGCTGCCAGCGCTGATAGGCTTGGAAGACCGGGCGCGGCGTCGCCCCAAACGAGCCGTGATTCAAGAACGTCACAGCAGGATCGAGAAGGAAATAACGGCGTAGGTTAAACATAGTCCGATTATAATCAGCCCCGCCATGTTCCGAAGAGATTTCACCCGCCAAACAGGCTGGCAATCCTGCTCTGGAAAAACGGTGATAAGATATAGTAGAAGGCTGCCATGACACTTTCGGTTCCGCTCATCCTGCTCGCCTCATACCTGATCGGCGCGTTTCCCACCGCCTGGCTGGTTGGGCGTCGCTACGGCGTCAATCTCCGCCATGCCGGGGACGGCAACCTGGGAGGGCTGAACACGTACCGCGTCCTGGGCTGGAAACCTGCCCTGGTGGTCGGTATCGTGGACATCGGCAAGGGAACGCTGACAGCCTGGCTGGCGGATGAATTCTCCACCAGCGCGGCCCTGCCCTATTTTGCGACCCTGTTGGCCGCACTGGGGCACGATTTCTCTATCTTCGCACGTTTCCAAGGCGGACAGGGTATGGGCTCCATCCTCGGCGCCATGGTCTACCTGCATCCGGCTGAAACCCTGCTCGGTGTTGGCCTATTCCTGTTATGCCTCCTGCTCTTCCGCAACTGGGACGCAGCCTGGGTGGTCGGCATGGTGACCATCATCGTCATGGTCGGAATACTGAGTCACGCCATCTGGAAGATGGGTCTTGTCACCCTCTTGATCGTGACCATTGGGATCAAGAAGTGGATTGACATGCCATTGGCGCGCCGCCTGCGCGAACGGAATCCGTAAAAGAGATCAATTCATGGGCATCAAAGTTATTGCCACCAACCGCAAGGCAAAGTTCGAATACTTCCTGATGGAACACTTCGAGGCCGGGATGGCCCTGCAAGGCAGTGAGATCAAGTCCATCCGCGCCGGGCAGGTCAGCCTGACCGAGGCCTACGTCAACGTGGACGGGCAGAACGCCTGGCTCGTCGAAGCCCATATCGCCCCCTACGAGCAGGCCAACCGCTTCAACCATGATCCCAAGCGGCCGCGCCGCCTGCTTCTGCATAAAAAAGAGGTTCGCGAACTCTGGAACGCGGTCCGGCAAAAGGGTGTGACCATCGTGCCTACGCGCGTTTATCTCAAGGAAGGGCGCGCCAAATTGGAAATTGCCATCGCCAAAGGCAAGAAACTGCACGACAAACGCGAGGCCATCGCCCGGCGGGATGCCGAGCGCGAAAGCGAACGCGAGATGCGGGTGCGATAAACACCTCCCGGAAGAAAAGCCGGGAGGTGTTTACAATGCCTTATACGTTTTCAGGAACACATCTGTCATGACAGGGTCGAAGTAAACCCCCGTGTTATTGCGGATTTCGTCCTGCGCCTCCTCGGCTGACATGCTGGTGTGATACGGGCGGTTGGTCGTCATCGCATCGAAGGCGTCCACGATTGCCAGCAGGCGGCCCTCGCGCGGAATCTTCTCGCCTTTCAGGCCCTGGGGGTAGCCGCTGCCATTCCACCACTCATGATGGCTAAGTACATACGGTATGGCAGCCTTCAAATGATCCACCCCTTCCAACATCTTCGCCCCCGCCTCGGGATGCTGGCGCATCAGTTTCCATTCTTCCTCATTCAGGGGACCGGTTTTCTTCAAGACCTGGCTCGGCACGATGATCTTGCCAATGTCGTGCAGGATGGCTCCGAATTCCAGCACAGCGATGTCCTCTTGCTTCCAGTTGAGGGCAAAAGCCAGGTTGAGCGCCAGGCGGCGGACGCGTTCCAGGTGCCCCGCCGTATACGGGTCGCGCGTCTCGATGACGTTGGCCAGCATGATGATGGTCTGGAGGTGCGCGGCGCGGGTGTCGAACAATTCCACCTGCCGGCGGCGGTTCAGGCGGGAACGCACCGCCTCCACCAATTCAGGGGCGTCGAAAGGCTTGAACAGGTAATCGTCCACACCCAGGATGCGCGCCATGCTGACATCCGTCCGCTCGGTGCGGGCGCTGAGGAAGAGGAACGGCACGGTCACCCCGGCCGGCAGCAATCGGATGGACTGCAGCAGTTCGAAGCCGTCCATCTCCGGCATCATGATATCAGACACGACCAGGTCGGGGTGGTTGATTACAAACAAATCCAAGGCCTGCTTCCCATTCGAAGCGCGGTGCAATTCATACCCCTCCGCCTCCAGGATATTGGCCATTACTTCCAGGAGATCCGAGTCGTCCTCAACCAGCAATATTTTTGTCATAGAAGGAATATATGCTCCCTGAGACGAACCTAATACATTATAAAGCAACGGGCAATTTCCCCCATTTCAAACTCTTCACAATTTCAACTGTGCTGCGCCTACCATCGCCTGGCCAAGTGACAGACCGCCATCGTTGGCCGGGACCTGAAGGTGGACGTAAACCGTGAACCCGTCCGCCCGCAGGCCGCGCACTACGCGCGACAGCAAAGCCATATTTTGCCAGACGCCGCCGCTCAAGGCTACTTCGCGGATACCTCTCTCGCCGCGGATGGAATCGCAGACCGCCCGCGCCAGTTCCGCCAGTCCATTGTGGAAGCGTGTTGAAATGACCGGGATGGAGACACCCGCGTGGACATCTGCCAGCAGCGCGGTGATGGCCGGTTTGGCGTCTATCGTCTCTTTCTGGAAGGCGAACCTGTACGCGCCCGTTTCGGCCTCGTCCAACGCCGACTCGAATTCCATCGCCGCCTGCGCCTCGTAATTGACCCGCTGCCGGACTCCCGCCAGGGCCGCGGCGGCGTCGAACAGGCGGCCCAGGCTGGAGGTCCGCGGAGCGTTCAGGCCGCGCTCCAGTTGGACGCGTAAGGCGAGACGTTCCTCCTGGCAAAAATCCTGTACCGGTGCCAGCCAATCCTCCCACCCCAATCCCAGCGACCAGAGCAGCGCCAGCGCCGTGCGCGCCGGACGCTTGATGGCCGCATCGCCGCCGGGGAGGTGAAAATAGTCGAGGTGGAACTTGCGCTCACTGGAGGTGTAATCGGCCAGCAAGACCTCCCCACCCCAAATGGCCCCATCCGTGCCGTAGCCGGTGCCGTCGAAAGAAAGGCCAATGACCGGCTCGCTGCCGTCCAGGCCGTTATCCGCCAGACAGGCAGCAATGTGGGCGTGGTGGTGCTGGACGCCGAAGGTCGGCAGGTTTTCACGCTGGGCGCGTTCGAGAGCGTAACGGGTGGAGAGGTAGTTCGGGTGGAGGTCGTAGGCGATGGCCTCAGGCTGGATGCGAAAGAGGCGCTCGAAGTACATCACGCCATCTTCGAAGGAGCGCAGGGTTTCGTAATTTTCCATGTCACCGATGTGGTGGCTGAGGAAGGCATAGCGTTCACGGGTCAGGCAGAAGGTGTTCTTCAGTTCCGGGCCAACGGCGAGGATGGGAGGAACATCAAGGGGAAGTTGGATGGGGTCGGGGGAGTAACCGCGCGAGCGACGAAGAAAATAGGTGTTTGCAGGTTGGAAGGTTGGAAGGTTGGAAGGTTCAAACCTGTCAACTTTCAAACTTTCAAACGTTCGAACGACAGAATCGTCACATCGTGTCCGAATATCCCGATTGTGCATTAAAAACGCATCAGCGAGACTGGCGAGGCGCTGGCGGGCTTCGTCGTTGTCGGTGGCGATGGGTTCCTCGGAGAGGTTGCCGGAGGTCATGACCAAAGCGATTAGCGATTGGCGATTGGCAATAAGCAAGTAATGAAGCGGTGTGTACGGCAGCATCACGCCCAGGGTATCCTGCTTT
>JBFMCM010000232.1:0-17218 GCA_040754355.1 Chloroflexota bacterium
CCTGATCTGGGGCGGGCTGTACCTGCGCGACGCGCGCGTGCGCGCGCTGCTGCGCCCGACCCGCTGACCTGCCGCACGCCGCCCCCCCCCCCCCCCCCCCCCCCACCCCCGTTCCCCAAGTTATTGAGATGACACAACTGACGTGTGTTTTTGCAAAAAACAACATCCTTCTCCGAAAATGCCAATTCAAGGAGAAGGATGTTTCTTCTACTAAGTACCACTAACAAAACCAAGACAATGTCACCCTGAGCCGAAGCCCTGAGCGGAGCGAAGGGGCGAGCGAAGGGTCTCAGTTTTTCGATAAAGAGCGAGATGCTTCGTCGCTTGGTCTCGATACGCTTCGCCACTCGACCGGCAGCTCCTCAGCATGACAGGTTTTGTTAGGCGTTCTAAGGACGCCCAATTTTACGGCATCTGGTGGAGAAAGCGTAAACCCTGGTCTGTTTCTGTCACAGTGGAATTCAGCCCGATGACTTCGAACCAGGTGGTTCCCGGCTTGAATGGAAAAGGAGTGCCGTCCGGGTAGGCAAGGGAGACCACCGCCTCCGGGGAGAGACGCTGCCACTGAACCTGGTAAACCTGCCCATCCCGAAACAGATAGGCTGTCCCGGAACCGAGGAGCTGGATATCCCAGACCTCAGTAGCATAACTCTCGTGCAGTACATACATGACCACAACGTTATCGAAGGACAGCAGCCCGCCCGTCAGCCTGTCGGTGGACTGGGCGTATTGTTCACCCTGGCCCCCATACGGGTCATTGGCGGTGTCCGAGAAACGCAGGTATTGCCCCAGGGCGGCATCATATTCCCAGCGGTTGTAAATGGCGCCCGAATAGCGGACCACGAACTGGTCGGCTGCCTCGCCGCCCGCCGGAGGATCAGACTGGAAGAACATCCCGTCCAGGTTCTGGCGACCGTTTTCGACACCCTTCTGGGTGATGTAGGCGCTGAGTTCGGCTGTGTTGACCATCAGATGGTTATTGCCGGCTGGTTCATAGCGGAACAACGGGGTACTGCTACCTTCGACAACCAGCCGGTCGGCGAACTCAGAACCGTACAGGCGGTTGAGCACCTTTTCGTAAGCCAACCCGAAGGCAAACACCGCATCGTAGGCACGTGTCAGGTGAACGTCAATGAAACGGGCAGAACGAATCGGACCAACCATCTCAGCATCACGGCTGTAGAAAAGGGCTGCAAAGCGCGTCGAACCTTCCTCGGTGTAATACTCGAAGACAATATCCGCCAGCGACAATCCCCACTGCGGTCGGTTGCTGCGCGGCAGGTTCGATACCTTGATCAATAACGGGCGGCGATCCAGAAGTGTCGAGTCGGCAACACGCAGACCGGTGAGCGGGTTGACATCCGCGGGGAAACCGGTCGGGCCATAGACGCTGGACGAAGGCTCCGGAGATGTATCCGGGATGGAAGTCGAGGTCACCGTTGCCGTCGGCTCCGTCACAGATGTAGGCAGGGGGTTGTCGCCAGAAATAGGCGTCCCCGTGCCGGACCCGCAGCCTGCCGCGAACAGCGAAAGCAATGCCAGTAAAGACAAGACTTTTTTCATTCGAGAGCATCTCCTTTGTTTTCTATCACTTCAAAATTACCTGTATTGTAACTACCACCCACACCCTCCCGCAGGTTTTCAATGGGTTGGTCACAGTGCAGACAAGCCATTGCGATTTGCCCGGCCTGCTGGCGGCCTCTGAAACCTGCGGGAGGGTAGGCAGTTACCCTATATCATATATCCGGCCGCGCTTGACCACCTGGCGGACAAGATTGGTCCCGAAACGGTAGCCCAACATGCGATAATCCGGCGCGGACAGGATGAGCATATCGGCCTGTTTGCCGGCCTCCAAGGAACCGAGGCGGTCAGCACAGCGGATGGCATGGGCAGCGTTGATCGTGGCGGCCGCGATGGCCTGGGCGGGGGTCAGTTTCAGCACCCGGCAGGCCAGGGCGATGACAAATTGCATCGATTCGTTCCAGGCTGTGCCGGGGTTGCAGTCGGTCGCCAGGGCGAGGAGACCGTCCGCGGCGAGGATTTTTTGCGCCGGGGTGTACTCCGTTTCGGCCAGGCCAAAGGGAGTGCAGGGCAGAGAAACGGCCACCGTGTCGGACTTGCCCAGGACGGCAATGTCGGCCTCGGATGTCTTCACCAGGTGGTCGGCCGAGACCGCACCCAGTTCGACGGCCAGGGAGGCGCCTCCCAGGTTGTCGAACTCGTCGGCGTGGATCTTGAGCGGGAAGCCAAGTTCCTTGGCCTTTTCGAGAATCTGGCGGGACTGGGCCAGGTCGAAGGCCTTGTTTTCACAAAACACATCCGTAAATGGTAATCGTTGAATATTAGAATCAGGAAAGCGCCTGAGCCACCAATCCCTGACGGCGGGGAGCATTTCGGTGCAAACGAGGTCAGTATATCCTTGCGGGTTATCTTTGAATTCCGGTGCAATGGCGTGCGCGCCGAGGAAGGTGGGAACCAGTTCGAGCGGACCTTCGGCATCCAGCGCCAGGATGGCCTGCAGGAGTTTCAACTCGGTTTCGGTGTCGAGGCCGTAACCGGTTTTGGCCTCAGCGGTGGTGGTGCCATGGGCAAACATGCGCTGGAGACGGGGGCGGGTTTCGTCCAGCACTTGTTCTAAACTCGCCTGGCGCGTCTTGCGGACCGTGGAAATGATCCCGCCGCCGGCCGCCAGGATGTCGAGATACTTTGCCCCGGCCATCTTCATCTCGAACTCAGCCGCCCGGTCGCCGGCCCAGACGATGTGGGTGTGCGGGTCTACGAAGCCGGGCAGGACGGCGCATCCGGAGGCGTCGAGGCGCGGTTCGGTTGGGTAGGCAGCCAGCAGGTCCGGGGTCCGGCCCGTGGCAGCGATGGTCTCCCCTTCGATGAACACCGCGCCGTCTTCGACGATGTCGAGCGTGCCGAGGCGATGCCCGCGCTGCGGGCCGCCGGAGAGGGTCAGGAGTTGGGAGGCGGAATGGATGAGCATGTTCCAATTTTAACCACAAGCGGGAGGATTGGCAGAGTTCAATGGCTTCTTTTCATCCGCCACAAGACCAGCAGCGCCAGCAGGTTGAAGACGACCGCGCCGGCTGTCACCGCCCCGAAACCCAGAGCGTACAACTGCGGGCCGGCCAAGGCGCCCAGCGCCCGCCCGAGCGACAACCCGGAGACGTTGAGCGCCAGCACGGTGGCGCGCGCCGATGGCAGGATTTCGGTCATCAGCGGGATGGAACTGACGATGGTGAACTCGAAGGAAATGTAGAAGAAGAACAGTCCGGTCAGCGCGCCGGCCTCCGACCTGCCCACCAGAGGAAGGGCGAGCGCGGCCAGGGAGTTGACCGCCAAGCCAAGCGCCACGGCTCGCGGCTTGCCGAGTTTGTCCACGAAGGCGGCTACCAGCCCCTCCCCGCCCAGTTCGGAGAGGCCGATGACCGCGGAGGCCGCGCCCAGGGCGGCAATCTGCAGGCCGAAGGCATCCTCCAGCCAGACGCCGAAGAGCAGGTTGACGGTCTCGTTGGCGGCGCTGGAGAACAAACCCAGCGACAGGACGGAGAGAATGGGAAGGATTGCCGGAGAGCGGAGGATGGAGAACAGGGAATGGTTGCCCGGAGCCTTTGGGTCGGCGTTGAACGAGGCCGCATCTTTGGGGATGAGCATCATCAAGGTGATGAAGGCAAGCACTCCCAGGCAGGCAAACAGCAGGAAGGGAGAGTTCCAACCCTGGCGGGCGATCAGAAAACCGACCAGCGGCACGCCGAGGATGAAAGCCAGCGACCAGCCGAACTCGGTCACGGCCAGCACCCGGCCGCGCCGCTCGTAAGGGACGCGGTCGCCGAGCCAGGAGACCAGTGAAATGTCGAAAATGTATTTGCCCAGCGTGATGACGAGCAGGGCGGCGGCAAAGACCGGGAAGGTGGGCCAGGCAACCACCAGCGCCGCGCCGAGGCTGAACAGCCCCAACCCAAGCAGGATGCCGAACTTCCGGCCGCGCCGGTCTGCCAGGGTGGCAGCCAGCGGCCCGAAGGTCCCGACGACGGCGCGGGCAGTCATCACATAGGAGAGCAGCGTGAGGTCCACGCCCAGGCCGCGGGCGAAGGCCGTCAGGAACGGGTAGACCATCCGGTGGGCGGTGTTGAGCGTCGTCCGGATGAAGGTGAAAATGATGAGACGCGGGATCAGGTTCAGGGTCCGCACTACTTGCCTCCACTGGTGGTTCAGGATTGTTTTCGCAGCCACCAGCGGGTGAGGAAGTAGGCGGCGGCCATGGTCAGGAAGAGGACACCCACGAAGAACAATTGCAGGGATAGGATGCCCGATTCGAAAATCGGCGAGGGCGGCGGGTGCATCACGTAATCGGCCTGGCGCAGCGTGATCCACAGGGCGGTAAAGAACAGCACATTGGCCAGCGAGGTAAAGACCGGCCGGGCCAGCAGGGCCAGCCCGACCTGCAGCAGGACGCCGGTCACCGCGAAGATGAGGGCGAGGCGGAAACGCGGCTCGCTCAGGAACAGGCCGTTCCAGTTGGCCTGCATGGCCCACAGCGAGAGCGGCAGGTAGATGACCCAGAAGACGATGCCCGTCCGCCCCAGGGCGGCAGACCAGCGGTGCAGGCGCTCCCGGCGGAAGAGGATGCCGAGCAAGCCGAAAAAGCCCGCCAGCGCCAGGGCGGCCTCCGCCGTCAGCACCCAGGCGCCGTGCAGGTAGACGATGCGCACGTTCTCGCCGAGCGTCTTTTCTTCGGGGCCGATGGCGGTCAGCCCGGCGGTGGTCAGCACGGCCAGCAGGAACCAGAAGAAGGGGGATTTGAGCCAGGACATCACGAAATCCAGGCCATCACCTGCTGTTCGACCTGCCAGGTGCCGTAGGACTTTTCGAGCAGGAGGTAGTAGCCCGCCCCAGCCAGCCAGTGCGACTGCGTGCCAACATAGACCAGCGCCTGGGTGAAATCCGCGTTGAAGCCGACGCGTGAAACCGTGGTCATGCCGGGTGAATTGGGGTAGCGGTTGTAGAACACGTCCCAGCCGTCGGTGTTGATGCCGAAAATCTGGTTCGCCTCGTCACGCGTCAGCAGGACGTAGGGCAGGCCGAGGTCCATATCCGCCCGGAGGGGATAGGCGGCATCGTTGCGGACCTGGAAACTGGTCGCCGTTTCCTCGTCCAGGCCGGCCATCTGGGGCAGGATATATTCGAGAATCGAGTCCAGCCCTTCTTCCCCTTCGATGCCGGGCGAAGTCTCGGACATGAGCACGTACATCTGCGGCTCGCCGAAGAGTTCCTCGAATACAGCCACATAGACGGCCTGCTCCTCGGCCTCGGCTTCGGCCGCCGTCGGCGTGGGGGCAGGTGTGGCGAGTGGGTTGCAGGCTGCCAGCAGCGCGCCGAAGAGGGGAAGGATCAGCAGAGTGGACAAGTTTCGTTCTTGAGCAGTGAACATGGCGACCTCCACGTGAAAGGGATTATATCGGGTTATCGGGTTTAAGAGTGCAATTTGGCAGGATTTGTTCCCTTGGCTGGGTTTTAGAAACCACAGATAAACACAGATGATTTAATAAAAACTCAGTGACAAGCACCTGATTCCCTTGGTGGTGGATCGAACAAAGTGACAGAGTTTAACGCGAAAGGCGCGAAAAGGAACGAAAAACGCGAAACTCAGAAATGTTCGTGAAATTCGCCCAATTAGCGGCATTCGCGTTGAAATTACCCTCCGAGGGTTATATAACCAGAGTTTTCAAATCAACCATCACTTACACTTTGACCATTACCAATCCCTTTTATCTGTGTTCATCTGTGGCTAAAAGTTTCTAAGATCCTCTTAGCAAACCTTTCAAATCCCTTCACATGATCTTTACATTCGTGCGCTATCATAACGGTCAAGAAAGGAGCAAACCTATGAAAAACTTCTGGAAATGGATCCTCGGGATTATCGTCGTACTGGTAGTTCTGTTCGGCCTGGGGATTGGCGCCCGCCTGTTGATGGCGAACTTCTATCCGGCCTACTCAGGCGGCTACTACGGCTACAACCATCCCATGATGGGTGGAGGCGGCTTCAGCCCCTTCGGAGGCATGATGTCCTTCGGCGGCGGTTTCATGATGCTCGGCTGGCTGGTCCCGCTCATCCTGATCGGGCTGGTGGTGTACGGTGTCTATTCCCTCGGCAAGCGGACCCCGCCTGCCGCGCCGCCCCCGGCCCCGTTCGCGACCTGCCCCAAGTGCGGTCAGCCCGTGCAAGCCGGTTGGAACCACTGCGCCAGTTGCGGCAAGAAATTGTAAAAAAGCAAAAAACAAAACGCAAAAGCAGTCTCCGGGAGGAGGCTGCTTTTGTTTTCGGCTTTAGCCGGGGTGATCACCTGCGGCCACGGCGCGGGCGACGGTCACGGCTGCGGCCCGGGCGGGAAGGCGGCAATTTGGCGGGAACAGGCGCCAGATCCGGTTTGGTGACCGGGGCATGCAAGACCTGCTGGTAGTGATCGTCCAACAGCATCGTGATGACCGGCAGTTCGTCTTCGTTTTCCGCTAACGCCCGGGCCAGAGGCGCAAAGCGCTGGCTTCGTTCGGTCTGCAGTTTGTCACGCTGGCGCAGGCGCGCCTCCAGCAGGGCGGTCAACCGCTCAGCGACGATGACCGAGACTTCGGCGTCGGTGGGGGCGGGGCGTTCCTGCATGTCGATGCCGTAATGGGCAGCGATGCGGCGGATGGAATGCTTTTCTAAGGCGTTGACCAGCGAGATGGCGGTACCGGCCGCCCCGGCGCGTCCGGTGCGCCCGGCGCGGTGGATGTAACTCTCCACGTCGTCGGGCGGCTCATACTGGAAGACATGCGACAGGCTGGGGAGATCGAGGCCGCGGGCGGCCACGTCGGTGGCCACCAGGAAACGCAGCGTCCCGGCGCGGACGCGCGCCAGGACGCGCTCACGGTCGCTTTGGGAGAGGTCAGCGCTCAGTTCGTCGGCGTCGTAGCCGAAGCGTTGGAGGACAACCGCCAGGTAGTGGACACGGTTCTTGGTGTTGCAGAAGATGAGCGCCGAATCGGGATTCTCGATTTCGATCAGCCGCACAAGGCTGCGGTCTTTGTCCAGCCCGGGGACGACGCAGAAGATGTGTTCGGTATCCGTCACGTGGACATGGTCGCTGCTCAGCGAGATGAACTCCGGGTGGCGCATGAACTGCCGGGCGGTGGTCATGACCGTCTCGGGGAAGGTGGCCGAGAACATGCAAGTGTGGATCTCGCGGCGCGGCAGGTAGCGCTGCAGGTCGAGCATGTCTGGGTAAAAGCCCATGGAGAGCATGTGGTCGGCTTCGTCGTAAACCAGCATTTTCAGTGCATCCAGCGTGAAGGTGCGTTTCAGCAGGTGGTCGAGCACGCGCCCCGGTGTGCCGACGACGATGTGCGCGCCGCGTTTGAGCGCCTCGGTCTGCGCACCGTAGCCCACCCCACCATAGACGGCTGTGCTGCGCAGGCCGGCCGCGCCGCAGAGGGTCTCGGCTTCCTGCCAGACCTGGCGGGCCAGTTCGCGCGTCGGCACGAGAACGAGCGCCTGGCAGGCGTCCCGCCTCGGGTCGAGCCGTTCGAGCATGGGCAGGAGGTAGGCGCCAGTCTTGCCGGAGCCGGTGCGCGCCTGGATCATCATGTTGCGTCCGGCCAGCAGGTAGGGAATGCCGCGCGCCTGCACCGGCATGAGCGCGGTCCAGTTGGCGCGCCCGGCCGCCTGGCGCAGGCGTTCGGGCAAGGCTTCAAAGGTGATATCGGCAAGTTCGGCGGAAGGCGGATTATTCGCAGGGGGAAGAGGGGTGTTCACAGGAGGCTAGGTTTCTTTTTTTGTTCCGGCGCGGAGCGCGGGGAAGGTTGAGAGAATTTTATCTTGTACTAGTATAATCCATTCGGAAGCCGTGCCAGCGTAATTACATTAGGAGGAGAGTGGATAATCTTGTGGGCCAGCCCCCATTGTTCACCACAGAGCGCACAGAGAGCACTGAGATTTACCCTGTTTTTTTGCTCTGTGAACTCAGCGCTCTCTGTGGTAAGGCTTTAGCCCACCAAAGTAGCCACTCCCCCAAAGGAGCGCACCATGAAAAAACTCGTCTTTTTCTTTGTATCCTTCTTCATCCTTACCTCCTGCCTGCGGGCGCAAGTAAGCACGGACATCACTTTTTGCGGCGGCGCGCCCGTCTGTGCAGGGGAGAATGAACTGGTGGCAAATATTACCGTCCTGCAGCAATCCGGGGCGCGGCCGCGTTTTTCGCCGGATGGGCAGCGGATCGTCTTTGACCGGCAGAACCCCGATGGTTACTATGATGTTTATCTGACTGACCTGCAGGGCCAGTTCCTGACCGCGGTGACGGAAGGGAATACCGGCATCGGGCAGAAGAACAACGGCAACGCCATCTTCGATCCCTCCGGCCAGTATTTAATCTTTATTTCCGAAGTGGACGAACATTATTCAGATTTCCTGAAATGGACCGGAGACCCTGGCATGGGGCTGTTCTCCAACTTATGGGCGACAGACCCGGACGGCGGCAGTTTCTGGCAACTGACGGACATCCCCATCAAGCAGGCCCTCGGCGACGGAATCCCGGCCATGGCAGCCGTGAATCCGCTCTTCGCGCCGGACGGCGTCACTTTGCTCTGGACGGAGCGGTATGCGGAAGGGGGAAACCATAATTGGGGCTTGTGGCGCATCAAGGCGGCTGATTTTGTCGTCACAGCAGACGGCCCACAGCTGGAGAATGAACGCGTGCTGTTCACCCCGCAGACTGGCACTTACGTCACCGCCATGGGCTTCCTCAGCCCGACTGAATTGGTCCTCTCGGGCAACCTGGACGGCCAGCACGAATATGGCATGGACGAGTATGTTTACGACCTGCAAACAGGAATGCTGCAGAACCTGACTGATACCCCCGCCCTGTGGGAAGAAGATGCCTCCGTTACCCCCGGCGGGCAGGTCATTTTTATGAGCAATGCTTATTCGCCCTATGTCTACGATTTCTCGACCCCAGACTGGGCCGGTCAGCGCATGGAGCGGGACTACATCATCATGGACAGGAACGGCAGCGACCAGCAGCGCCTGACCTATTTCAACGACCCGGCCGCGCCTGAATACCTGGGCAGGCCCGTCATCGTGGCCGCCTCGGATGTCAGCCCGGATGGGAAATATCTTGTTGGCACGCTGGGTGTGGATTTCGGGGATGGGCGGAGGAATATGGTGTTGAAGATTATCTTGATCGAGTTTGCGAGTCCGTAACTGACTGCGTGGATTGCTACCGCTTCAACGTCCGATACTTGACCCGGTGTGGAGCAATGCCTTTCTGAACTTCTCGGTTATCATCCCGCCATCGGCCCGGCAGTATGTGCAGACTAGGGACAAGCAAGAAGCGATGGCGATGTTTATTTACAGGCAGTCAATGCAGGGAAAAAAGCGGCAGAATATTCTTCCATGCTATTGAAATCAGCCTGCGGAAAAACAATTACGACTGTCAGGGCGCGGTGGGGATTTTCGAGCGGGCTAAACCAGATGTTGACATTGTAATTGGTCTCGTTGTTGAAAGCGGTGAACTGGAAAAGCAGGACGCCGTCTTTCTCGCAGGAATCAACCGGCGTATATTTCTCGTAATTCGCGAGAATAACGGCCAGGTTATCCTCGTTGGCATAGGCTCTCAGTTCAGTGCGCGCGTTGCACAATGCGAGAGTGTCTACAAAAACAACCGCGTTGAGTTCATCGCTTATGTAAGTGGCATAGACTTGATCGGTGTTGACCGTGTAACTGCGTTTCCAGTCCCCCCTGGTCAGCAGGGACGTCCCGTATTCGAGGGTCGAGTTCACGTCCGCGTCGGTTATGGCGATATTGGAACAGTCTACGATGACGGTATCCGGCGTGGGGGAAAAGAAGGAAGGGATGGAACAGCCCAAGATCACGATGCCTGCTACGAGGAAGAAAATTATCTTTTTCATGCAATACCTCCTTGTGGCTGCGGGTCCTTGAGAAACAGTCGCCAAATCATGTAGGAATTGAGAGTGCGTTGCGCCTTAACAGAATGGGATAATTCGACCCATCTGGCGTGACGCGCTAACGTTTCAACGTCCGATACTTCACTCGGTGCGGCTGGACATCCTTGCCGAACTCCTCCTGCATGTGGGCTTCGTAATCGGACCAATTCCCCATGAACAGCCTTGCCTGCGAGTCGCCTTCGAAAGCAAGGATGTGGGTGCAGATGCGGTCGAGGAACCAGCGGTCGTGGCTGACCACGATGGCGGTGCCGGCGAACTGCTCCAGCGCCTCCTCCAGCGCCCGCAGCGTGTTCACATCCAGGTCGTTGGTCGGCTCGTCGAGCAGCAGGACGTTCGCCCCCTCTTTGAGCGTCTTCGCCAGATGAACGCGGTTGCGCTCGCCGCCCGATAACGTCCCCACTTTCTTCTGCTGGTCGCTGCCGAGGAAGTTGAACGAGGCGCAGTAGGCGCGCGAGTTCATCTTGCGCGCCCCGAGCGTCAGTTCGTCCTCGCCGCCGCTGACCTCCTCCCAGACCGTCTTCTCGCCATCCAGCGGTCGCAACTGGTCGGCGTAGGCCAGTTTGACCGTCTCTCCAACACGGATGGTCCCGCCATCGGGCTTCTCCTGCCCGGTGATCATCTTCAGCAGGGTGGTCTTGCCCGCCCCGTTCGGGCCGATCACGCCGACGATGGAGCCGGGCAAAATTTTGGCGCTGAAATTTTCCAGCAGGAGACGGTCGCCATATCCCTTTGTGACGTTCTCGAACTCGAAGACGATGTCTCCCAGGCGCGGACCGGGCGGGATGTAGATTTCCTGCTCGCCGCGGTACTTCTCGACTTCCTGCGAGAGCAGCCTTTCGTACGCTGTCACACGTGCCTGACCTTTGGCCTGCCGCGCCTTGGGCGACATGCGGATCCATTCCAGTTCGCGCTCCAGCGTCTTCTGGCGCTTCGATTCGGTCTTTTCCTCCTGGCGCAGGGCTTCCTTCTTCTGCTCCAGCCAGGACGAATAATTGCCTTTCCACGGGATGCCGTAGCCGCGGTCGAGTTCCAGGATCCAGCCCGCCACGTTATCCAGGAAATAACGGTCGTGGGTGACGGCGATGACGGTGCCTTTGTAGTCGCGCAGGTGGTGCTCCAGCCAGGCCACCGACTCGGCGTCCAGGTGGTTGGTGGGCTCGTCGAGCAGGAGGATGTCGGGTTCGGTCAGCAGGAGCCGGGTCAGCGCGACGCGCCGGCGCTCCCCGCCCGAGCATACTTTTATCGGAGTCTCGCCGGGCGGACAGCGAAGCGCGTCCATGGCCAGGTCTAGGTGCGAGTCGAGGTTCCAGGCGTCCGCCTTATCCAGTTGTTCCTGGAGTTTGGCCTGTTCGGCGATGAGCGCCTCGAAATCCGCCTCCGGTTCGGCGAATTTGGCGTTGACCTCGTCGAAGCGTTTCAGCATGTCCACGATGGGCCGGACAGCCTCGCGGATGACCTCGATCACGGTCCTGCTCTCGTCGAGTTGCGGCTCCTGCTCCAGCAGGCCGACGGTGTAGCCCTTGCTCATGGCAATCTCGCCGACGTAGTCCCGGTCCACACCGGCCATGATGCGCAGCAGCGTGGACTTGCCGGCCCCGTTCAGGCCGAGCACGCCAATCTTGGCGCCGTAGTAGAAACCGAGCGAGATGTCGCGCAGGACTTGTTTATTGGGAGGATGGATGCGCCCGACGCGCATCATGGAGTAGATGACGAGGGATTCGTTGGTCATAATGGGGTATTTTACCTGATGATTCTTTTTACCACGAAGTACACGACGGACACTAAGTTTTTTGGACGCGGATGAACGCTAAAAAACGCGAATGGATTTGTCTTTGGATGATGGAAACCCGCCTCTTTCTTCGGGGGAGGCGGGTTCTGTTTCGAGGGGCGGGGTGTCTGGGCTGGTAGTCCGCACAAGTTATGCTGGCTTGCTTAATATTTTAAGCAATTGGTGATTTACAAAAAGGTGATGCTTTCCAAATTTAGTATCTTTCAAAATTCCCATTTCAGCCAATTGAGTCAGGTATCTGCTGGTTGTCGTGTAGTGCATGTTCAACTCGCTGGCAAGTTTGGTGGGAGTAATAATAGGATAAGTGAACAAAGCTTCGACAAGGTCAAGACCGTAAATCTTTTTATAATCAGACCTGATTTGTTCCTTGATTTGATCGAAAAGATTAGTAATCTTTTTCAGATCGTCGCGGGTTTCCATGGCTTTTGTGTAAAAACCATTGAGCATGTACTCAATAAAGCCATGCCAGTTTTGATCTTTTGTCACCGCCAAAAGATGCTGGTAATACTCTGAGCGGCGCTGATTGATGTATCCGCTAATGTATAGAACTGGGAATTGAAGCAAGTCATACTGGATGAGTTGCAAAATCATCAAGATACGACCTGTCCTACCGTTTCCGTCGCGGAAGGGGTGGATTGCTTCGAATTGGTAGTGACAGATAATGACGCGAATCAGCGGGTCAAGCGATTCATCCAAAGCGTTGGCATAGTTTTCCCAATTGCCGATGAGGCTGGGGATGTCGCTGGCGATTGGTGGAGTATATAGGCTTTCATGGCTCGCAAGATTGGCAATCTGATTCTGTTCACGGCGATATTGACCATTCCCGTCGGGGATCAAACGTTTCTGAATGCCTGTGATGAGTCGTGAAGACAGTGCGTATTTTTCTGCGTTTTCAAATCCCCAGTGCATGGCCTCGCGATAACGTAATACTTCCTTATCAGGCTGACGTTGTTCCGCTTCTGGAAACAACTGCCATTGAAGCACGTCCGCCAGAGTGGTGTTGATATTTTCGATGTTGGAACTGGCAACCGATTCACGGATGATCGCAGGTGACATGAGCAAAAGCGGATTTGGAATTTGTCCGCACGCGCCTTTTAATTCCGCCAGTTCCACCCGTGTTTTGATTAGCAGGTCGCCAAAATCGGTATTGGCAATCGCTGTTTGAGGCGGCAGTTGGGAAAGCCAATGGGGATATGTTGGGTCGAATGACATATTGAAGTCAATATATCAGTTTTTCTTGGTTTTTGCAATATATTGCTCTTGATCCAAACGGGGGGACTCGGCGACAGGCATTGTCCCCTCTTTGGAATTTACGACAGGTGAACGACGACTCGCTTGAATGATTTGTTCTTTTGCAAAGTGACCTAACCCCCACCCGCTTCGACAGGCTCAGCGCAGCGCTTCCCAAATGGGAAGAGGGCTGGTCGGTTGATGGGTGTGACGGTTTTCCATCGGAAAGACTTTGTTTGAGGAGGTCTGGGCTTCTCCCTCTTGCGTAGCACCCTGTAAGGGTTGGGGGAGACGGGAGAGGGGTTTGACCCCTCTCTGTCCGTTGAACATCTCCCCCAAATACGACAAGAAAAAGTCTACTGCTTCTTGCAAAAATATCTGAACTGGAACCGCCCAGAAATAGGTAGTAAATACGGATTTTGGTTCGTTTATTTACGCAGTACTCTGTAAATGCGGATTCAAGGTTCTCCTCGTCGTATTTGGGGGAGGCTGGGTGGGGGCGGAATGATGAGGTGATGGGCTGTCAAGGGGGTGGGGAGAATCAAAGAGTTGCTCTCAAAGTAGTCTCTTCACCCGATCCTCTCCTTCAACTCCTTCGGGTCCAAATACATCTCCACATACCCGCAGTTGGGGCAAGCGCGCGCCTGGGTGATGTTGGTCACTCTGCGGAGCATCCCCGTCTGCTTGTTGGAGACGTATCCTGCGCTCGAGTCCGACCAACTCATGCGGCCTTCGTCCATCGTGGAATTACATTTAGGGCAGGCGTGTGTTCCCATGTGGTTCTCCTTTTTTACCGGTAAGGATGGGCCGGTTCATCAGCCGGCTGACAATCTGCTTATTATAAGGTCATTCTCCGCTGGGATGCAGAGAACCAGACAAATGGCGGGCGGAGGGGGAACTTTCTGCCGTATCCGGAATAGGTCAAAAATAGGGCAGGGAAGAACCGTCATTATAGGATGTCATCCGGGCCTCCGTTTGGCTATGATTGTTACGTGGAGCACACAACCGAACCCGTTGCACAACCCAGACGCCGGGGAGTCCGGGGAAAGCACGCCGCTCACATTCCCCGCGGAAACCAGGATGCCAGCCATGCAGTATCAACATCGAATTGACAATCATCATTGCCCGCCAAACACCAACGGGGACATGGGTTTCGAATTCAGTTTCGCCTTCCAGCCGATCGTGGACGTCCGCAACCGGGAGATCATCTCCTTCGAGGCCCTGGTGCGCGGGCCGCACGGCGAATCCTCGGCCTCGGTCTTCGCCCAGGTGCCCAAGCATGAGATCGTGCGCTTCGACGAGATCTGCCGCCGCAAGGCCATCTACCTGGCCAGCCGCTTGAAGATTCCCAACCGCCTGAACCTGAACCTGTCCGCCCAAAGCATCTACGAGGTGGACATGAGCATCATGGCCACCTTCCAGGCCTCCATCCACAGCGGCATCCCGGTGGAGAACATCGTCTTCGAGGTGCTCGAGTCCGAGAGCCTGACCGAGCAGAGGAATTTGATCAAGTACCTGCGCCTCATCCAGGATTTCGGCTTCCTGACGGCCATTGACGACTTCGGGGCGGGTTACTCCGGCCTGAAATTACTGGTGGAATACCAGCCGCATTTTATCAAACTCGACCGCCATCTGATCGGGGATATTCACCAGGATATCGTCAAACAAAGAATTTTTTCCGGGATACGGAAGATCTGCGACAGCCTGTCCATTAACATCGTCGCCGAAGGGGTCGAAAATGCGGGCGAATACCATTGGCTCCACGAGGCAGGCATAAGCATCTTCCAGGGGTTCTACTTCGCTCGCCCGGCCTTCGAAGCCTTGCCGGACGTGGCGCACAAAGCCTTTTGCACCTGAGGCGCCACCCACCTGGGGACGAAATCCTGAAGAATTCGAGGTCTGCTCCAATGAAAAAAGACATCCGGATATCCCGCCCCAGACATCCCGGGCCAGTAATAGTCCGAAAACTGGTGATTGACTCGCCGCTATAAGGGTGGTATCATCCCTGCCGTAGGATACCAGTTAGTTCGCGTTGCATAAGAAACGATGTCGGCTCACGGTTCAAATCCGTGGGCCTTTTTGTTTGACTGTCCGTGGAACACGGGTATCATCAACCCATTTTCTTTTTGCCAAAAGGAGGCAAATACAATGTCTGAACGTATCACCGGCACAGTCAAGTGGTTCAATGGCGGCAAAGGCTACGGCTTCATCTCCCGCGAGGGCGGCCCGGACGTTTTCGTCCACTTCTCCGCCATCCAGGGCGATGGCTTCAAGAACCTCGAAGAAGGCCAGAAGGTCGAATTCTCGGTCGAGAGCGGCCCCAAAGGTCCGCAGGCGGCCAATGTCGTCCTGAGCCAATAATCTGAAAGTGCTCAGCAAAAATCCTGTTGCTCCGGCAACAGGATTTTTCGTTCATCGAGGCCCGGCGGGAGGCAAGGCGGGATTTGCAGTCAGAACAGGTTTGCGGCAATCCGGCAATCGGACTATACTATGCGGCGAAAGGACCCCGTCATGGAAACCCCCCGGCTCATCCCTGCCGCATTGGTCAGGAACAACATCTACGCGGTACTCTCCCCCATCAGCGGCGGGCTGGCCTTCCTGGGCAACTGCCTCAATCTGGTTCTGGCCATCGTCCCCGGCCTGCCCTTCCTGTGCGCCACGGTCAACGGACTGTTCAGCCTGGGCGCGCTGGCCGCCGGCATCGCCGGTCTCGTACAGGTCAGACGCAGCGGGCAGAAGGGAAAAGGGTTGGCCATTACCGGCCTCGTGCTGGGAATCCTGGGACTGATGGCTGCCTGCCTCATCCCCCTGCTCGGCACCGCCCTGTGGGCCGTCCTGGGATGGAGAGCGGGTGACGCCATCCTCGTCCCGATCCAATGACAGTTTTCAGGCAGCCTGTCGGCGGCAGGAAACTGCCGCTTTTTCGTTTGTAGCCATTCGATAATAACGGAGTGCAGGCTTCGCGAAGCACCCTTTAGGGTCAGCCGGCTCGACCAGCCAACCCTCCGAATTCAGCCTTGCCAAACCCTCCCCCATCGGGTATGCTTGCGCCGGGAGTGGTTAGGTCCCGGAGGGCTTCCCGGTCTTCAAAACCGGTGGCGGGCCGCGTTGCGGGCCGCGGTGGGTTCGACCCCCATCCACTCCCGCCTTGTATTCCACCCCGCAAACGAGGCTCGAAAACTTGCTATGTCCAATTACTCCCTTTACAGGTGACCCATGCCTCTACCAGAACTCGACCTTCTCAACGCCCTCGTCGGGCGCGTCCTGCGTTACACCGACGTAACCAGCGGCGACCCGAAACAGGGCTTCTACCTGCGCTACCGCGGCCAGTTGACGCTCGACTCAGCCGAGGCCTACGACCAGTTGGCCGAAGCCCTGCACCCGTACGAGATCGTGCCCCTCTTCCGCAAAGGCCCGGATGGAAGCCACATCATCCTGCTCGTCCCGCCCCTGCCCAGGCGCAAAGCCTCCAGCGGCATCGGCCTCAACCTGGCCATGTTCCTGCTGACCCTGGTCAGCGTGATGCTCACCGGCGCTGAAATCCCGGCCAACACGCCGATACCGCCCGACCCGCTCGGGCAGGTCAAACTGCTGGCCGCCTATTTCTTCACCGGCTGGCCCTTCGCCCTGGCATTGCTCTCCATCCTGCTGGCGCATGAGTTCGGCCACTACATCCTGGGGCGCATCCATAAAGTGGACGTCAGCCTGCCCTTTTTCATTCCCTTGCCTTTCAGCGTCCTCGGCACGATGGGGGCATTCATCAACATGCGCAGTATCCCACGCAATAAACGCCACCTGTTCGACATCGGCGTCGCCGGTCCGCTGGCCGGGCTGATCGTCGCCATCCCGGTCCTGCTCATCGGCCTGAATCTCTCCGCCACAGGCACGGTCTTGCCCGTTCAGGACTCTTACATCGAAGGCAACTCGCTGCTCTACCTGCTTGCCAAGTACGCCGTCTTCGGCCAGTGGCTGCCCGCCCCGCAAACCTACGGCAACCTCTCCCCTCTGCTCTACTGGCTGTCCTTCTTCTTCACCGGCACGCCCATTCCCTACGGCGGCACGGACGTGTTCATCCACTCGGTCGCGCTGGCAGGCTGGGCCGGCCTGCTCGTCACCTCGCTCAACCTCATCCCCGCCGGTCAACTTGAAGGCGGCCACTTCCTCTTCACCCTCTTCGGCGACCGCGTCCGCAAG
>JBFMCM010000233.1:0-2935 GCA_040754355.1 Chloroflexota bacterium
CAAGAAGCGCAGCGTGACCGGCAAACAGGTGCGCGCTCTGCGCCGCGCTGGCGAACTGCCCGGCATCATCTACGGACACAACATGCAGCCGGTCAACATCTCGATGGACGCGCACGACGCGTCGCTAGTGCTGGGCCGCACTACGGCATCCAGCCTCATAACCATTGACCTGGAGGGTAAGGAGTACCCAACCCTGGTGCGCGAAAAACAACGCAATCCAGTCAAGAACGTCTTCGTCCACGTGGACTTCCAAGCCGTTTCACTGACCGAGAAGATCCGCGCCAAGGTCGGCATTCAATTGACCGGTCTTTCCCCGGCGGTCAAAGATTTCAACGCTGTGCTGGTGACCGGTTTCAACGAACTCGAAGTGGAAGGTTTCCCGCAAGACCTGCCACAGCGCATCGTGGTGGACATTTCCGGTATACTCACGATTGGAGATGGCATTTATGTTCGCGATATCGTCGTCTCCGACAAGGTCAAAGTGCTGGATGACGGGAATGAAATGCTCGTCCTGGCAACCGCACCCAAGGCTGAGGTCGTGGAAGAGGTAGTCCCCGAGGTCGAGGTGGTCGAAGAGGGCGCCGAACCCGAGGTCATCGAGAAGGGCAAGAAGGAAGAGGAAGCGCCCGAAGAAGAAGAGAAGAAATAATCTTCTCCCCCATGAATTCAATACTCCCGGCGTCTCGAGACGCCGGGAGATTCTATTTTTCCCCGGGGTCTTTGAATCTCCGGGGATCTGTCTTTGTCTACATTCCCAATACCGATAAAAGATTTTGCGTCATTCTGGCGCTCGCCCCCCACAGCACCTCCCCATCGTACTCGTGATACGTCACCACCGGGAAAGGACGCGAAGCGCCATCGGGAGTAAACGGAAACTCTTCCAAATTCCGCCGGTCCGCCAGCCAGAGGAGCG
This sequence comes from Chloroflexota bacterium, assembly GCA_040754355.1. Classification (GTDB taxonomy): domain Bacteria; phylum Chloroflexota; class Anaerolineae; order Anaerolineales; family Villigracilaceae; genus UBA877. The sequence goes on from JBFMCM010000233.1 coordinate 914, forward strand.
GGATGGTGAAGACGCGCGCCACCTCGTCCGCGGCGGGGCGAAGCGGATAAGGCCAGGGCATGACCCCGACAACGGGTGTCACCCGGTAGCGGGTGATGGTGACCATCTCGTTCAACCGTCCCAGCAGGCGTACGTCAGCAGGATGCAGCCCGATCTCCTCCTCGGCCTCCCGTAGGGCGGTGGCCTCGGGGGTGGTCTCACCGTCATCGCACGCCCCGCCGGGGAAGGAGACCTGTCCCTTGTGATGCTCGACCGCCTCCGTGCGGCGGGTGAAGGCGAGATGCCACTCGTCTTCGTGCCAAGCCAACGGGATCAACACCGCGGCACAGGTAAGGGCGACCCCGGCATACATCTCCGCGTACCCGTCGACGGAGGCAATGACGCCGGGCCGGTAGGCGCTTTGAAGGCGCGCAGAGATTTCAGATTCGGTGAGAATTCCCATTTCCACTACACAGGACATACCAGATACCAGTGAGTCCTTGGTGCACTTTGTGTTTTATTCTGCTCTTACTGCGCCGCCGCAAAAGGGACATTCCGCCGTGGCCTCGTCTATCCATTCGACCTCATCGGAGCGGATGGGGCCGCCGCAGGACGGGCAGGAGGTGGGTAAAAGCCGGGGCTTGGCGGGACCGGCACCCGGTCCGGCCGCGAACGAGGCGGGGATGGCACCCTTGAGCAGGGACTCGATCTCCGCTGCTTCGGCGGTCAGGCCGCGCTGATTCAGTTCGGCAACCGCGCGCTGACCGGCGTTCTGCAGATGCTGGAAGTTGCCGCGGTTGGCAATGAGAGTCAGTCCCTGTTTGAGATCGGCCATCCCGGCCGGGACTTGTCCGGCCAGGATGTGGCAGCGTCCGGCTTGCAGGAACAACTGGGCATCCCGCGGGATGCCGCGCGTCTGTGCGCCGCGCGCCAATTGTTCGTAGGCCACGGCGGCCGCGGCGTAATCGCCGGCAGCCATCAATTGGTTCGCCCGCCGCAGGGGCGGGGGCACGTCGCTCATCATGGCGCGGCGTACGGGTCTGACAAATCGTCTACGGAACATGTTTCTCTCCTTTGGTTTATGGCGCGACGGTATATTCGATCAGTTCGACCACGCTCTCCACCGGTGCGGCTGACTCCTGGCCGGGTGTAAGCGAGATGCCTGCCGAGTCGACCTGGGAACGCACCAGCCCAATATACGGTTCGTACCACTGGGTGGTATGCACAGTCAACCTTCCGCTGGTGGTTAAGGTAGGGTATACAAGTGTGGTTACCATGCTATAAGAAAACGCCACTTTCAATGCGTGGGGGAAAGTCCCGGCTGGCACGGTCACCGGTTCATATTCGCCGCGGGTCTCGAACACAAGGTCAATGACCGTGTTCACACCGATACAAATATTGATATTCTCGACCACGCCCCTGAAACAAGCGCCTTCCTCGGTCACGTAGACGGCATCCCAATCCAGCAGCCAGTTGTTCTCTGCAAATTCCAGATATGGCGGCGCATAGATTCCTGAATCATAGTAGGTGTTCAACACGCCATCCAGATACCCGCCCAATTGCAGACTGATGAAGAACAATGGGAAATCTTCGATCCCGCCGCCCTCCAGGCAGGTGACCCAATCTCTGTCAATAGTGCCTGTTTCTAAGTCCTCCATCTCGATGATCGCGTTGATACCGTATCTTTCATCCCACTCCACAACCCGCAAAACCTGTTCCGACGACCCCAACGGGCTGGCAGCCAGGTACCTCCACTGGTTGCCGATATCCAGCGACATCAGCGGATTATCACACGGACCGGTGGGCACGGGGGTGGTGGTAGGGGTCAGCGTCGGCGTGGGCGGGACGGGGGTATGTGTAGCGCTAGGAACAGGGGTTTGGGTCGGCGCTGCCAGGTCCGGCAGGCCGCAAGAGACAGCCAGCAGGCAGGCAAAGACCAGGGCGCTGAATTTCATGAAGCGATTCATCTCTTCTCCTCTTGCCGCGCGGCCGGTCCCGGGTCCAGCCGCGCCCAAATGGGCACACAAAACCCCCCACCCGGGA
>JBFMCM010000234.1:0-7896 GCA_040754355.1 Chloroflexota bacterium
GCGATGCCCTGAGCTGGCAGGTTGAGCCTGTCGAAACCCTGCCGAAGGGTTCAAAGTAGTTGGTTTTTTCTTCAGAGGATGCTCTTGATCTTGCTCTTGAATTTACAGAAAATACCTTGCACTATCTCAATTCTTCCTGCAATTGCTTTCCAAAGATCAATCGTACTATCATCAATCATCCCTTCCTCATTTATTGCAAACTCTGTGTGTACATGTAATCCAAAAGAATGACCTGATTCTCCCATAATCGCTATATCATCCCCCGCATTTACGACGAATGAATCGAGGCTCTCCATGAAATCATAGGTACTGTAGGGATCAAGATGGGCGCACATCATGTAGAGAGATTCTCCTTCCTCCAAGGGAACACCATGTGATGCTAGCCATGATAGTTGTGCTGGGCTGAGGCTTTCGTATGAATATTCGACAATGACCATGGAGCCATAACCATTATTATATTCGGGGTTTGTATGACTTCCAGTATTACCATCGTCTGGTGATACTTCTAAACAGGCCTGACAATCATCGTATGAAATAATAGTGCCGTTCAGGGGTGAATGTATCCAAGAATTGTAGTCCCTCGAATACCCATCAACGGCATAATGAGTAATATCAAATGTACCATTGATAATAAAATTGTCCATTAGATATGCCGGACTCTCCCCTCCGCCTGCTTCAACACAAGGCGGAGAACTTCTATAGGCGGCTTGAAGGGCGATCCAGCCAAGGCTGTTGTCCCGACCAGATCGAACATTCACCCAAGTAAAGCCGCCCAGATTGACAGTATTGACATCAACTACAGTCACTGTATTACCGCAATCCAGCCTGTGTAGAATTGTACTGCCAAGCCCTGGGTTGATCCTGACATTCAAATCTTCATCAGCATACAATACATCACCAGTACACAAACCATTCTTGCAAATCTTTTGCGTTGGTGTTCGAGTGAGTGTTTTCGTGCGGGTCTTCGTGGAAGTACGAGTGGGTGTCGCGGTGCGCGTATAAGTCCGCGTCGGTGTGTAGGTCCTCGTAAATGTGGGGGTGCGTGTCAGGGTAGATGTTCTCGTGGGGGTGGCGGTGTAATAACTGATAATTGTATAGTTGCATGGGATCCTGATCGTCCGCCTGGCTTTGACCTCTGTTATTCCGGGGTTTGCCTGCCTGAGAATGGCTTCATTCAAGCCAGAATAGTTGGTTTTATTCTGGCTGCTCAATCTGGCAGCAATGCTGGCAAAGGTGTCCCCGGCTTGGACTATATAAGATGTGTAGCAAGCGGTAGGAGTAGCGGTAGGCGTTCGTGAACGTGTTGGGGTCCGTGTGCGGGTTGGCGTAGGCGTCGGCCAGCGAGTGTCGGAAGGCTTCAACGTGCGTGTTATCGTAGCCGTCCGGGAGGGCGTTACGGTGCGCGAGGAGGTGCGTGACGGAGTTGATGTTCTGGTGGGTGTTCTCGAAGGAGTACGAGTGGCATGGGAGGCCAAGTACTCGGTCAGGACAGATCCGCAAGGTATCGAGATTCTATCACCCGGATGGATAGTTGTGTCGGTGAGGTTATTATAAGACATCAGAATATCCACAGTTAGCCTTGGATCATTTTGAGCGTACCAGATGCCCCATAGGGTATCCCCAGCGACCACCGTGTATATCCGGGGACAGTTCTCGGTAGTGCGGGTGGGAGTGACATTGTAAAACGCTGCCGGCCAGCCCGTGGTCGTGCTGATCCCGCCGAGCATGGATAATGTCAAAATAATTCCTGACACTATCTGGACGACTGTGGTAGTTGTACTTGCAGGCGCGGGGTTGTTCGCGGGGGCAGGCTTCTTGAAAGTTCCGGTTTCTTTTCCCTTGGCAGTGTTTTTCCCGAGGCCCTTCTGCGCAGTTTGTTGGGCGGACTGCTCTTTCGCCCAGTTTGGGTCTTGCATCTCCACATTGTCCAATCCTGCCATGCCCGGCTGACTTGCCGTATTCGACATGCCTGGGGAAGTGGAGGTTGCATACGTAATCGTTTGAGACACTTGCGCCAGGTTGTCCGCCTGGGCCTGGGCCGCTTCGAGGGCTTCCTTCTTCTTGCGAATTTCTCGGGCTTTTAGGGCGGATGCAGTTGCCTCAGCAATCAAAGCCGCGGCAGCGGTCCCCCAGAAGAGAGGCGCAAGGTCATTGCTGGAAGGATCGGAAGCAATTGGCTGAGACTCCAGCGGAGTGGATTCGATGCTGCTCGTGCCAGAAAGTGTGCTAGTTGGTGCTTCTACTCCTAATGTATCGGCCTCTGTTGCTGGTACGATTGTCCTCGCAGGTGTCTCCTGCACGAGAGGGGAAGATGAGCCTGATTGACTGGTAGGCTGCCCGGCGGGTGGATTTCCTGGCTGGGTCGGGACAGGTGTTGCCGAGGGAACGGGAGTAAAAGTCGAGGTGGGTGTGGGCAGGAGCAGGGTGAAGGGCAGATTGGCGGTGTTGACATTACCGGCGATGTCAGCAGCAGAGAGAGTCAGGGAATGCAAGCCAGCCGTGAGGCCCGCAGACGGCACTGGGACTGTCTGGCTGGTTGAACCCGAGCCGCCCGTCAGGGGCGCGCCGTCCAGGGCCAGGCTCCAGGACGAGACGCCGCTGGCGGCATCCGAGGCAGTCAGGTTCACACTCAGGCTCTCGCCGCAGCCCGGGCAGAAGGAGGCGGGTCCAGAAAGGCTGACCTGCGGCGGCTGGCTGTCCAGCTTGCCGCTGGCGCTGCCCATCAGGGAACTGTCGCCCCAAGAGGAGAGCGCCCAGTAAGTGAAGTCGTTCTGGCCCTCGATGAGCGGCACGCTGCAGGCAGAGCCGGGACAGGCGAAGGTCTCGCCATTGCGCGTCCCTTCGATCAGCAGGATGCTGTAACCATCCACCGGTTCATTGGCGCTGAGCGACAGGCTGGCTGTGCCCACGCACCAGCCGTCATTGCCCGTCTGGGAGCAACTGATGTTCCCGCCGATGGCGGCGGGCGGGTGGGTGCCGGTGTGTTCGGTGCTGGTGCAGCCGGTCTCGCCCTGAGAGCAGCCTCCCACGCTGTCACCCGTCAGGCTGATGCTGCAAGTGAAGTCCACGCCGCAAGTCCCGCCCCAGCCTGCGCCGCAGGCTGTCGGGGCGTTGTTGAAAAAGCCGGCCGTGTAAGCGGCAGCCACACAGGAGTGAGGAGGGTAGTACAGGGTCAGGGAGCACGAGCCGCCTGTCTTGGTGGCCAGGTAGGTGCAGGTGGAACGCTCCCAGACGTAGTAGGTGTAATCGCGGTCCGGGCCGAGGTAGTCCGCCAGGGCCGGCCAGGCAAGTCCCAGCCCCAGGCATAGGAGGCCGAGGAGGAGGATCGCTTTCCAGATGAATTCAGGCTTATTCCAAGGGTTCTTGCTCATGGGGTCTCCCCCTTTGGAAAATCTTGTTTTCGTTAGTATGCAGAAAACAATAGACAATGTAAATGTGACAAAGGTCACATTTCATATAACCCTGTAGTCGAAAGAAGGTTTCCTCCGCCCAGCAAGCAGGCCTCTTGTAAAAATCAATTGAAATGGATGTGCGACTCACTTTTTCCTGCTCCAGGAGTGCGCTTCATGTGACACACTCGGACTGTATGCCAATTTCTTTATCGCGCAGTGAAGTGCGTCGCACTTATGCAAGAGGTCTATTCTATTCGTCTCCCCAGCACAGCCTCTAAAGTGCAAGCCCTCACAGAGTGTTGTATAATAATGCCGGAGCATCGAGCATTGATCGCAAATCGCGTGACAGCGCAGCGCCGTTTCATTCGCCCACAACTCTGGCGGTCATGGTTTGCAAGCGGTTGCCCATCCGTCCAGGAAGTGCGAATATTGCCTCATAACGATCTCTTAGCATTTTCCCTGCTTTTCCCCACACAACTGAATACAGCATTCGTTTCATCTCCCACCAGCAATTTGCCCGGGACACCCTTCAGGAGGAAAAGATGAAAGACATTTTTGTCGCCGAGTCACTCAGGACCCCGTTCGGTTCCTTTGGCGGGACATTATCCGAAATCGAAGCGCCGCGCCTGGGGGAAGCGGTCATCCGGGGAATCCTGGAACGGACGGGGCTGGACCCCGCGGCCGTGGACGAGGTCATCATCGGCATGGTGCTGACGGGGGGCGCCGCCCAGGCCCCGGCGCGCCAGGCCATGCGCTACGCCGGACTGCCAGAGAGCGTCCATGCCATGACGATCAACAAGGTCTGCGGCAGCGGCCTGAAGGCCATCATGCTGGCGGCCGGGTCCATCGCCCTGGGCGATTCGGAAGTCGTCATCGCCGGGGGGATGGAGAACATGTCGCTGGCGCCCTTTATCATGAAGAAGGCCCGTTACGGCTACCGGCTGGGACACGGCGAACTGCTCGACCTGATGGTCTACGACGGCCTGCAGGACCCCTACACCGGCCGCCACATGGGCGAGATCGCCGACGCGGCCGCAGCCCGTCACGAACTCAGCCGCGAAGAACAGGACGAATACGCCATCCGCTCCTACACGCTGGCGCAAAAGGCAGTCAGGGAAGGTATCTTCAAGGACGAGATCGTCCCGGTGGTCAAGAAGAGCAAAAAGGGCGACGAAGTCATCGCCGATGACGAGGAACCCTTCAAGGTGGATTTCGAAAAACTGAAGGCCCTCCGCCCGGTCTTCACCAAGGACGGCACCGTCACGGCCGGCAACGCCTCGACCATCAACGACGGCGCGGCCCTGTCCCTGCTGGCAAGCGGGGAGGCGTTGAAAAAGCATGGGCTGAAAGCCCGCGCCCGGCTGGTGGCCTATGCCACCAACAGCCTGGCTCCGGATATGTTCCCGGACGCGCCGGTGGGCGCCATCGAGAGCGTCTGCAAGAAGGCGGGACTCAAACTCGCCGATATTGACCTGTTCGAAATCAACGAGGCCTTTTCAGCCGTAGCCCTGATCGCTGTCAGACAACTGAACCTCGACCTTGAGAAGGTGAACGTCAACGGCGGGGCGGTGTCCCTGGGCCACCCGATCGGAGCCAGCGGGGGCCGGCTGGCGGCTACGCTTATCCGTGAGATGAACAGGCGCCAGGTCCGCTACGGACTTGCGACGCTGTGCATCGGGGGCGGGGAGGCGGTGGCGGCCATCTTCGAGAGAGTCTAGTCTCTCGTAAAAAAGTGTGGATTCCGTCCACACTTTTATTTTCTGAATAATCCCAAAAAGGAGAGAGGCATGATCAAAGTCGTTGGGGTTTTGGGGGCCGGGCAAATGGGGAACGGGATCGCACATGTATTTGCCCAGCACGATTTTCAGGTTCTGCTGTATGACATCTCCGCCGCGCAACTGGAAAAGGCGCTCAAAACCATCGCCCAAAATCTGGACCGGCAGGCGAAGAAAGAGATCATCGAAGCGGCTAAAATCCCGGAAATCCTAGGCCGCATCCAAGTGGCCAAGGGAATCAGCGACTTCGCAAATTGCGAACTGGTGGTCGAAGCGGCCAGCGAGAACGAAGCCCTGAAGTTCGACCTGTTCCACCAACTCGATGAAGCCGTCAACAAGGATACCATCCTGGCAACCAACACCTCGTCCATTTCGATCACCAAGATTGCCGCTGTCACCCAGCGGCCCGACAAGGTGATCGGCATGCATTTCATGAACCCCGTGCCGGTCATGCAACTGGTGGAGGTGATTCGCGGCCTGGCGACCAGCGACGATACCTTCCAGACGGCTGCCGGTTTGGTGGAGAAACTGGGAAAGAGCATGGTCGTGGCCCAGGATTACCCCGGCTTCATCGTCAACCGGGTGCTGATGCCGATGATCAACGAGGCCGTTTTCGCCCTTTACGAAGGTGTGGCCAGCGCGGAAGACATTGACAAGGGCATGAAACTCGGCACCAACCACCCGATGGGACCGCTGGTGCTGGCCGACCTGATCGGCCTCGACACGACGCTGGCGATTATCAACGTGCTCTACGAGGGCTTCAAGGATCCCAAGTTCCGCCCCTGCCCGCTGCTGGTCAAGATGGTCAACGCCGGCTATCTTGGGAAGAAGTCAGGTCGAGGATTTTATTCGTACCAATGATCTTTGCCCTCTAAAAAGACTGCCGCGATTGAACCACTGAGACACGGAGTTCACAGAGATTCTTACAAATGTTTTCTCAGTGCTCTCCGTGACTCCGTGGTGAAAAACAATCGCCATGGTCATGCCAAAATCATGCAGACTGAAGTTTGCACTCCATTTTCGAGGAGCCGATTATGGAAAACAAGCATGTTCTGATTGAAGTGACAGATAGCATCGGCTGGTTGACAGTCAACCGCCCCGACAGCCTGAACGCCCTGAACTCAGAGGTGGTCGCGGCGCTGGAATCCGCCCTGCGCAACCTGGAGCAGGACGCGGCGGTGAAAGTGGTCGTGCTCACCGGCGCGGGTGAAAAGGCCTTTGTGGCAGGAGGGGATATCAAAGAGATGGCGGACATGGGTCCGCTTCAAGCCAAAGCGTATGCCCGCAAAGGCCAGCAGATGGTCGCGTACATCGAAAAAATGCGCAAGCCGGTCATCGCGGCGGTGAATGGCTACGCCCTGGGCGGCGGGCTGGAACTGGCCCTGGCCTGCGATTTCATCTACGCCTCGGAGAAGGCCAAACTTGGCCTGCCGGAGGTGACCCTGGGCGTGATGCCCGGTTTCGGCGGCACCCAGAACCTGCCCCGGCTGGTCGGTCCCAACAAGGCCAAAGAGTTGATTTTCAGCGGCAAGGCGCTTACGGCCCAGCAGGCCAAGGAATGGGGCCTCGTCAACGAGGTCTTCCCGGCGGAGGAACTGCGGGTGAAAGTGACCGAGATCGCCCAGGCCATCGCCCGCAACGGGATGGTCGGCGTGGCAAGCGCCAAAGAGGCGGTAGTCAATGGCCTGAATATGTCCAAGGAAGACGGCCTGCGCTACGAGAGTTCCCTGTTCGCCAACCTGTTCGCCACCGAAGACCAGAAAGAGGGCATGCAGGCGTTTGTTGCCAAACGGAAAGCGGAGTTCAAAGGCAAGTAGGTCCCAGAGGAGAATAAGCAGGAAAAACCACAGATAAACACAGATGAACACCGATGTTATGATGAAAATCTTCATGACATGTGCTAAATCCATTTTATCTGTGTTCACATCGTACCCGTAAGGGTATCTGTGGCTAAAAAGAGGTTTATAACTCTCAAGAACAAAAGCACCGAACCGACAGGAGAATTTCCATGGATTTCGAATTGAGCCAGGACCACAAGGTATTGCAGAGCAGCGTGCGCGATTTCGTGGAAAAGGAAGTCAAACCGCTGGCCATCCAGATTGATGAAAACCACGCCATCCCGGACGATTTGGTCAAGAAGTTGAGCGCGATGGGGCTGCTGGGCAGTTACCTGCCGGAGGCCTACGGCGGCGCCGGGCTGGACATCCTTTCGTACGCCATCGTGGTGGAGGAGGTCTCCAAGGCCTGCGCCTCGACCGGCATCCTGATCTCCGCCCACACTTCCCTGGCCTGCGACCCGCTCCTCCAGTTCGGCAGCGAGGAGCAGAAGGTAAAATACCTGCCTCCCCTGGCAGCGGGCGAGAAGATCGGCTGCTTCCTGCTGACCGAGCCGGAAGCGGGCAGCGACCCGGCCGGCCTGGCGACCACATACGTGAAAGACGGCGATGATTTCGTCATCAACGGCAACAAAATCTTCGTCACCAACGGCGGGTATCTCGGCACCGGCATCCTGTTTGCCACGCTGGACAAAAACTTGAAGTATAAGGGCATCTCAGCCTTCATCGTTGACCTGCACTCCGAGGGGGTGGAACTCCTGCGCAACGAAAGTAAACTGGGCATCCGCGGCACGTACACCACCACGTTCGCCTTCAACAACCTGCGCGTCCCCGCTGCCAATTTATTGGGCAATGAAGGACAAGGTTTCAAAGTTGCCATGGAGACGCTCAACG
>JBFMCM010000235.1:0-6639 GCA_040754355.1 Chloroflexota bacterium
TGTAGAGATTTCTCTGGGCGCTTCCTCGGATAGCGTCAGCGAAGTGGTGGCAGGCGACCTCGCAGAAGGCGACATCATTATCTTGAACCCACCTACCGAGATCGTTCAATCAGACAGCCGTCCCGGCTTCTTCATGCCATAAGCGAGATTCCTATGGACTGGGTTATCGAAGCCGCAGACCTGACCAAGGTCTATAAAATGGGTGAAGTGGAGGTGCGCGCCTTGAATGGTGTCTCGTTCCGGATCAAGCGCGGTGAAGTGGTTGCCATTATGGGGCCCTCCGGCTCCGGGAAGTCCACCTTGATGAACATCATGGGCTGCCTGGACCTGCCCACGTCGGGTAAATACACGCTGGATGGCGAACCAGTGGCGCAGTTGAAGGATGATCAGCTGGCGGGTATCCGTAACCGCAAGGTGGGATTCGTTTTTCAATCCTTCAACCTGCTCTCGCGTGCCACCGCCCTGGCAAACGTGGAACTGCCCCTGCGTTATGCGGGTTTACGAGAAGGACGCCGCGACCAGGCGCGTGCCGCCTTGGATGCAGTCGGCCTCAGTGACCGGATCCTGCACCGCCCGACCGAACTCTCCGGCGGACAGCAGCAGCGGGTGGCGATTGCCCGGGCGCTGGTCAACAACCCGGCCATCATCATGGCCGACGAGCCAACGGGAAACCTGGATTCGAAGGTTGGACATGAAATCATCAGCCTGCTCCTCAACCTTAACCGCGAGCGAGGTACAACACTGATTATCGTCACGCATGACCCGAATATCGGCGCCCAGGCTCAACGTATCATCCGTTTACGCGATGGTCTGATTGATAACGGCAACGGAAGTTCCAGGAAGCGGGGGAAGAAACAATGAACCTGACACAATCCATCCTAGAAGCGCTCGAAAGCCTGAACGCCAACAAACTCCGCTCTGGACTGACCATCCTGGGCATTGTCATCGGTGTTGGGGCAGTCATCGCCATGCTGGGGGTGGGCCGCGGCGCGGAGGCAACCATCACCGGTTCCATCAGCGACATCGGCACGAACTTGCTTTTTGTGATGTCGGGAGGTAGTGAAGATATCCGCAACCCGCGCCCGTTGACATTGAGCGATGCAGCAGCCATTGCGGATCCGTTCCTGGCTCCTTCGGTGGCAGCGGTTGCTCCGGCCATCCAGGGGACGGCGGTCCTGACCGCCAACGGCGAACAAATGCAGGCCAGTGTCACTGGCACCACGCCCGAATATTTCACGATGCGGAATTACGAGTTAATCGAGGGTGATTTCTTTACCGAAGCCGACCGCCTCGGTTATGCCTCCGTGGTGGTGATTGGCCCGGACATCGCCGATGAACTATTTGGCCACCGCGATGGGCTGGTGGGCGAAACCATTCGCATCAATGGGCAGCCCTTCCGCATTCTCGGCGTATTGGTCTCCAAAGGCGGCGGGATGATGGGCAGCCAGGACGCCGACGTGATCATTCCGCTGGAAACTGCGCAAGTGCGCGTACTCCAGCGCAGCGATCGGCAAAGGGTAGGCATGATCCTGGTCCAGGTAGTAGATGCTGATTCTGTGGCGCAGGCCACTGAAGAAGTGGCGCAGATCCTGCGTCAGCGTCACCGCACCCCGGTCGGAGCGGACGATTTCACCATCTTTTCCCAGCAGGATTTCATTGGTCTAGCCCAGACTGTGACCGGCGTCTTGACCATCTTCCTGGGCGGCATCGCCGGTATTTCGCTCCTGGTGGGCGGCATCGGCATCATGAATATCATGCTGGTCTCTGTTACCGAGCGGACGCGTGAAATCGGCCTGCGCAAGGCGCTTGGGGCGCGCAAGCGCGATATCCTGATCCAGTTCCTGACCGAGTCCTCGCTCCTCAGCCTCATCGGCGGCGTGGTGGGCATCTTCCTCGGCTGGCTGATCGCCTTCGTTGTCGGGCGGATTGCCGCCGGATCTGGTACGCCGCTCAACCCGGCCATCGGCTTGGATTCCATCCTGCTGGCTACCATTTTCTCAGCGGCGGTGGGTCTGTTCTTCGGAATCTACCCTGCCAACCGGGCCGCCAACCTGGAGCCGGTGGAGGCCCTGCGATACGAGTAATTGCGATACGCCCTGAAAGCCCTCGGTGGGACGATTAGACGCTCGTCCCACTTTTTTCTGGTATTAATATAGGAGTGCAGGCTTCGGCCTGCTCGATCCCGGCGGACAAAAGTCCGCACTCCGATTTTTGATAAATAGCCGGGTATCGAATCTCTGGAGATGCTGTTATGAAACTGGCGGTCAGCGCGGATGCCGAGACTGCCCGCGGGTTAAAACTATGGAACAACGCCAACGTGCTGTGCCTGTCTTTGCGGCAGACGACCGATGCCGTCGCCAATGAGATCCTGGCTGCCTGGTTCGCCACCTCTTATCAGCCCAACCCATCGGACGATGCCTGTCTGCAGAGGGTGGATGAGTTGGAATCATAGTTGTCAGAGGCCTTCATGTCCATCGCGATCATCGAAATTCCACCCGAACGATTGGCCGAATATGACAGGATACCCAGCCGGTTCCTGGTGAAATCCATCCTGGAAGTGGAGTTGCTGGAGGATGGCCTGGGCGGGATTCTGCTGAAGGAAATCCGTGTAGAAAAGCCTTATATAAAAGACTACGACTCGTATGGTGAACTGCCCAGCGACTGGCCGAGGCGGTTCGACGTGAGCAACTGGGGCTTTTTCCTTGCGTTGGATGGTGACCATGCCGTCGGCGCGGCGGCTGTGGCTTTCGATACTGCCGGGGTATTCATGCTCGAGGCGCGCAAGGACCTGTCCGTGTTATGGGACATCCGCGTCAGACCGGAGGCCCGAGGGGCGGGAATCCTCCTTTTCCGGCATGCAGCTGAATGGTCCCGCCGGCGCGGCTGCTGCCAGTTGAAGATCGAGACGCAGAACATCAACGTTCCAGCCTGCCGCTTTTACCAAAGGATGGGCGCGCAGTTGGGAGAGATCCGCCGCTATGGTTACGCAGCCGTCCCTGCGGTAGCGCATGAAGTCATGCTGTGCTGGTACCTGGATCTAGGGGGCCAAATGGGGGAATGACGTAAGTCAAAATGAAGATATAATAGGTGGGATTTATATCATTGTAGGTCTATATTCTCATTCAGGAGGTAGAATGATGATCACAAAACGCACCAAAATCCAAATGTTTCTTGCATTCCTCATCCTGTTATCTGCCTCATGCAGCCTGTTTCAGGAGACACCCGCAGCAGGTACGGACGCTCCCATTCAGGATGAGCCGACCGACGCGCCGGTGGTGGATACGCCGCGCCCGACAGTCAATCATCTCACCATGCCGTCCGATCCCCCGGCCGGCAAGTTGAGCGAAATCAATGACAAGGATTCCTCTGCTTTTGCGGCCGAGAAACGGACAAATGGTGGGGAGAACTATAACCAGAACTTGTTCGAGCGCCCCTTCAACGCCAATTCGATGGATACTTATTTTCCGGACCTGGACATCGTCCGTACCTACATTGGGATGGACAGCGAATGGTACTATGTAACCATCCAGTTGGTTGACGTGGGTTCCAGCGGCACGTTAGGTGGAAATTATGGCGTCGAGATTGATCGGAATGTAGACGGCCGCGGGGACGTGCTCATTTTTGCATCCCAAGTAGGAAACGAATGGACGACCGACGGAGTAACAATATGGATGGACGACAATGGCGACGTGGGGGGGAATTATCCGATGAATTCGGAAGCCCCGCTTGCGGGAGATGGGTATGAAAATAAGGTCTTCGACTCCGGCCTCGGGTCCGATCCGGACGCAGCCTGGGCAAGACTGGATCCGGGCAATCCTTCCCGTGTCCAGATTGCATTCAAACAGTCCGTCATCGAAGCCGATTACTATTTCACCTGGGGAGTATGGGCCGACCAGGGCGTCTTCAATCCTGCCTGGTTCGATTACAGCGACCATTTCACTGACGAGGAAGCCGGTTCTCCCCTGGTGGAGATGACCGATTTTTACCCCATCAAGGCGCTTTTCGAATTGGACAATACCTGCCGCTGGGCAGTGGGATTTACACCCACCGGGACCGAGCCGGGCATCTGCCCCGTGCCAGTAACGCCGACTCCCGAGTCGCCCGGCACCATCTCAGGCACTGTCTACTTCAATGGGACCAACAGTGACTTGTCATATCATCCATACTCAACACCGGCGTCTGATATCCCGGTTACTCTACGATCTGGAACATGCGCAAGCCCGGGCGGCATTGTTGCCAGCATGAACACGAACGGTTCTGGTAATTACAGCTTTTCTGTTAGCGCAGGCACCTATTGCGTGTCAGCCGATACACCGTCATCCAATCAGACAGGCCCCCAAACTGTGACGGTTTCGAACGGTGGCAGCGCGACTGCTGATTTCTTCTATTACTATTACCTGGGTATTCGATAAGACCAGTCAAAAGACATGCAATCAACACGCCGCAGACCCCTCTGCGGCGTGTTCCATGTAACGATAGTCAGGGGTATAATTTCGGTCTGGTTCACGAACTGGCTTCTAGAATTGATGTTACAAAACCGAGGAGAAACTCATGGAAGAAAAAATGAAGCAACTCAAAGAAACCCTGGCCACCCTGGCGGATATCGGCGGCGCCCAGGCCATCCTGGGCTGGGACCAGCAAACCTACATGCCGCCCATGGGCGCCGAATCGCGCGGTCAACAGAGCGGCACGCTGGGCCGCCTGGCCCACGAGATCGGCACCTCGCCGGAATATGGCAAACTGCTGGAAGACCTCAAGCCCTATGCTGCCAGCCTCGACCCCGATTCGGATGACGCCCGGATGATCAAATTCGCCATCCGTGACTACGAACTGGCCACGCGCGTCCCGCCCGAGTTCGTGGTGGAACAGGCCGAGGTCACCGCGCTGGCGAACCAGGCCTGGGCCGAGGCGCGCTCGAAATCCGATTTTTCGATTTTCCAGCCGCACCTGGAAAAGGTCATCGAGCTGGTCCACCGGTTTATTGGCTTCTTCCCGCCCGCCGACCATCCCTACGATACCCTGCTGGATAATTTCGAGCCGGGCATGAAGACAGCCGAGGTGAAAGAAATCTTCGAATCCCTGCGTCCCCAGCAGGTGGAACTGATCAAGGCGATCAGCAAGAAACCGCAAGTGGACGACGCCTTCCTGCACCAGGCCTTCGACGAGCAGAAACAGTGGGGCTTTGGTGTGGAGGTCATCACTGCCTTCGGCTACGACTGGCAGCGCGGCCGGCAGGATAAATCGGCCCATCCGTTCACCAATGGCTCCAGCATCAACGACGTGCGCATCACCACCCGCGTGGCCCCCGATTTCCTCAATTCGATGCTCTTCGGCACCATGCACGAGGCCGGTCATGCCATGTACGGCCAGGGCCACGGGATGAACCTGGAACGCACCAACCTCGCCAACGGCGCCTCGCTGGCCGTCCACGAGTCCCAGAGCCGCATGTGGGAAAACCTGGTCGGGCGCTCCCTGCCCTTCTGGCAGCATTTCTACCCCCGCCTGCAGAAACATTTCCCGCAACTCGAGAGCATCCCGCTGGACAAGTTCTACAAAGGCATCAACAAAGTCCAGCCCTCGCTCATCCGAGTGGAAGCAGACGAGGCCACCTACAACCTGCACATCATGCTCCGCCTGGAAATCGAAATCGCCATCGTGGAAGGGAAGGTCGCCGTCAAAGACCTGCCCGAACTCTGGACCGACCGCATGAAGGACTACCTCGGCGTGACACCGCCCGACTACGCCAAAGGCGTCCTGCAGGATATTCACTGGTCGTGGGGTCTGTTCGGTTACTTCTCCACCTACGCACTCGGCAACCTCATCTCGGTGCAACTCTGGGAAAAAATCTACCAGGACCTCCCCGACCTCGAAGAGCAAATCCGCCAGGGCAAGTTCGAGGCCCTGCTCGGCTGGCTGCGGACGAACATCCACGTCCACGGGCGCAAGTTCATGCCGCAGGAACTGGTGCAGAAGGTGACCGGCTCCAAGATTGACCCGGCGCCTTATATGCGCTACCTGAAGAAAAAATACGGCGAGATCTACGGACTTTGATCCAAACCAGACGCCCCGCCCGGGGCGTCTCTTGTTTATAATTGCGACATGCAACGCCAACCCCTCCTGACCTGTGTCCTGCTGGCCGCGCTGGCAGCCTGCGTCCCGGTTGTGACGATTCCTCCCGCCCCTTCCGCGACCGCAGGCCTGCCCACCGTCACCCAGACCGAGACCCCCACTCTCACGCCCGAACCTGCCTCGCCGACCCCGTCTCCAACCGAGGAACCTCCCTCGCCGACCAGCGAGCCGTTTCCAGCAGAGCCAACGCGGCCGCCTTTACCGACCCTGGCCAATCCGACCGCGCCGGCAACTTCCTTCCCTCCACCTGAAGCGCAATCCGCCGCCATTCAATTTTACGTGCCGGGACCGATGTCGCAGGTCACTTCCCCGGTCCATTTTTATGGATATGCCATCCCTGGATATAAAGACAAAGGCCTGATTCAATTGTACGGTGAAGACGGCGCCTTGCTGGATTCCGAGGTCTTGCAGTTGAACACGGCCTACAAGTGGGCCTTCTTTTCCTGGAGCCTGCCTTTCGAGGTGCGCGGGGCAGGGGAACTGGGCCGCCTCAGCCTCAGCACGCGCGAC
>JBFMCM010000236.1:0-15632 GCA_040754355.1 Chloroflexota bacterium
CACCCCCCCCGCTCCCCATGTTATTGAAATGACACAAATAATATGACCCTGAAAAAATTCGATTTGACCTCCAAACTCAAGAACCTGGGCCGCCCAACCATGATGCAGATTGTGCTGATGGGAACGGGCCTGTTGCTGGCAATTGTGCTCTTCATTTTCCTGCAGGATTTTGTGGCCTGCTGGCGGCTGACCGCCCTGCCCGGCATCCCTCTGCCTTCCTGCCCGACCGGCGGCGAAGTGGTGACCAACCCCGAAGGGACTCCCATTGACGCCACCCTCACACCCACCTTGAGCATCCCGCAAGTAGAATTGCCTCCGCCCTGGGACGGCGCCAGCCGTGTGACCATGCTGTTCATTGGATTGGATTACCGTGATTGGTTGGAGGAATCCGGCGCGCCGCGCTCGGACACCATGATCCTCCTGACCATTGACCCGCAGACCATGACTGCCGGAGTGTTATCCGTGCCGCGTGACCTTTGGGTGAATATTCCAGGTTTCGGGTATAACAGAATCAACACTGCTTATTCATCGGGTGAAGGCAACCAACTGCCCGGCGGCGGTCCCGGCCTGGCGATGAAAACAGTTGAAAATTTTCTAGGCGTCAACATTGATTATTATGCCCAGATAGATTTTACGACTTTCGAGCAGATGATAGATACGCTTGGGGGGGTTTGCCTGGATGTTCCCGAAGAGATTCGGGTCGGTAGGACTTACGAGCATTCACAACTGCTTGAGCCAGGTTACCAATGCCTGGATGGCAAGTCCACCCTCGGTTATGCCCGCGCCCGTTACACCGATGGCGGCGATGTGGACCGCGCCGGACGCCAGCAGCAGGTCATTCGCGCCATCATGGATAAAGTATTCGACCCGGCCGGCTTCCCAGGCTTGGTAGCCAGCGCTCCAAACTTATATGCCCAACTCTCTTCAGGGATCCATACCGACATGGGTCTCGAGGATGCCCTCCGGCTGGCCGTGCTCGTGAAAGACCTGCCCCGCGATAATATCAAATGGGGCACGATTGATTACACCATGGCTGATATTGGGACGGTGATTATTGACGGCCAGGAGGCAAGCATCATGCGCCCCTATCCGGATTCCATCCGCGATTTGGTCGATTCCATCTTCGGCGGCGGAATCATGGTGCCCCTGGCGCAGGGCGATGCCACCCAGAAGATGCAGGTCGAAGCGGCGCGCGTGGCGATTGTCAACGGTTCGGGGGTGGAGGGGCTGGCGGCCCGCACCGCCGAGTACCTAAGCGGTCAGGGCATGAACGTGGTCGGATTTGGCAATACTGGCGATTATCCGGCTGCCTACAAATACCCCTTCCCGGACCGCACCGTGGTCATCATCCATGGCGGGGGACTGTACGCCATGCAATATGTCCAGGCTTTGATGGGCTTCAACAATTCCAACCAGATTATCTTTGACTACAACCCGGAAGCCGCCGCGGACATCGTCATTGCCCTGGGTTATGACTGGGGTTATAACAACCCCATGCCGTAATGGATGGCTTGCAATCACATCCGACGCCCTTGCTCGACGAGCAGGGGCGTTTTCCGTACTTGTGTGAAAGCGTAAAATCGAATATATTCCCTGGCATGTCATCCAAGAAAACCTGGCAGCCGATTGCCCTCTTTGTCATCCTGACTGCGCTGTTTGCCCTGGCCTACAACCAATCCCCTCTCTATACCTCCAATCAATATCAATATTTCCTGCACGGAATGGCGCGCGCCGGGGTGGGCACGCTTTCGGAAGACTGGCTGGCGAACACCCTCGACCCTACGCCGCTTTTCAGTTTGTTGGTGGAAATCACCACTCGCTTGAATGTGCAAGGGTTGTTCTATGTTTACTACGCTTTGATCATGGGGGTTTATTTGTTCAGTTTGATTGGCATTGTAGAAATCCTGTTCCCCGTCCGCCAATCGGCGCTGACCTGGCTCCTGTTTTTCGGCGGGATGATCCTGCTCCATTCCGCGGGTCTGCGCTACCTGCTCTCGCTCGGGCTTGGCCCGGAGTGGATTTATCTTTTCGAGGGCGGTGTGGCCGGTCAGCGGTTGTTGGGGCCGGTTTTCCAGCCGAGTGTATTTGGCGTCTTCCTGTTGTTTTCGATATTTCTCTATCTGCGCGGGAAACCAGTCTGGGCGGTCTTGTCCGCCGTTTTTTCCGCCGCCGTTCATCCAACTTATTTACTCAGCGCCGCCTTGCTGGTACTGGCCTATCTGCTGGTTACTTTTTTTCGGGAATGCAGGAAGAAACGCGCCGTCTGGATGGGATTGATGGCGCTGGCAGCGGTCGCGCCCATCCTGGTTTACACATGGTCAGCGTTCGGCGGCGGCTCTCCAGAGGCGGCGGCGCAGGCGCGCGACATCCTGGTCAACATCCGCATCCCGCATCATGCCCGCGCGGCTGACTGGTTCGATGCAACGGTTATTGTCAAACTCGTTTTCCTGGGAGGCGCGCTTTATCTCGTTCGCCGCGACCGGGTATTCCTGCTGCTCGCGCTGCCGCTTGGAGTTTCCATCCTGCTTACCCTTGTGCAAGTGTTTACCGGCAGCCTGACCCTGGCCCTGCTTTTCCCGTGGAGGCTTTCGACCTGGCTCGTGCCGCTTGCCCTGGCGTTGATCCTCGGCAAGAATGTCCAGGTGCTGTCTATCACTGTCCCGACTCGACGCGTTCGAATCGTGAAATACGCCTGCATAGGCTTGATCGCCTTGGCCGTTTTTGCGGGGCTGGCGCGCACCTGGCTCGAAGCGGGGGAGGCTGCGCTCTCGCCCGCCCGCCCGGTGCAGGAGTATGTTGCCGTCCATCGCCAGCCGGGGGAAGTGTACCTGATCCCGGTCAAGATGTACGATTTCCGTTTGGTTGCCGGGGCGCCTGCTTACGCCGATTTCTTCTCGATCCCTTATCGCAGCGAAGATGTCATCGAGTGGTACAGCCGCTATTTGAACGCCAAACACTTTTACGACTCAGCAGATTGTTCCCTGTTGAGAGACCTCGCCTGGCAGGGGGCAACCCACGTTATCCTCCCGGTGGATTTCCCGGTCGAATGTCCGTCGCTGACGCAGGTCTATGAAGATGACGCCTACGGCCTATTCCTGATGGTTTCAGAGTAATTGAGTAACGGCCTATCCTCCCGCAGGTTTCGGAGGCTGCCAGCAGGCCGGTCAATCCGCAACGGCCTTTCTGTGCCTATGACCAACCCATTGAAAACCTGCGGGAGGGTAGTTACGGCTGCTCGAATACAAGTAATAATCCACCCTGGAATATCGTTTCGTCTCCAGTGGTGCAGTCGGGTGCGACCAGACCGGTGATGGGGGCGCCGGAGGGCACGGGTCGGACGCTGTAAAATACACCTGGGGACATGATGAAATCCGCATATCCATTTCCCAATTCTGGCTTGAGACCGGTGACGATCCGCTGCTGACCGCCCTCCCAGGCGACCAGGATCTCCACCCCGGCCAGCGGCAGCCCGGCACTGTCCCGGACCTGGATCCTGACCAGGCCGTTGGGCGAGTCCGCCTCACAGACAGTTTCCTGCGAGACGAGGACGAAAGGCGCGAATGTGGCTGTCGGCAGGGAGAGGACGGGTGAGGATGTGACAGCAGGCTCGATTACTGGCACAACGCCGCTTTGTTGGAGGGCATTCGCCAGCAATGCCAGTGCGTAGACGGATTGCTCAGTGTCGTTCGGGAAGAACATGGATTGTGCCTGCCCGGAGCGCAGACGCAGAGCCTCGTCGAGCAAGGCCTGGGCCGCATCTTCCTCTTGAAGCAGGGCCAGACGGGTTTGCGCCCGACCCACATCGCCAGTGCTGATATAGGCATACGCGACCAGCAGGCGATATTCGTCTTTGTGGTCGGCGCGCAGCGCGGCCGGGGAGGTGTCGAGCCGGGCGTTGGGGGCGATTCCCCAGGCAACCGCCAGCCCGAGGGAAAGTCCCAGCAGCAGGCCAAGGGCCAGTTCAAGCCATTGGCGGGTGCGGCTCATGGCAGGCCTCCAGGTTGGTAGACCTGCAAGGCAATGGTGAGATTTTGCAGGAGGGTGATATCCGCTGGGGCGTAACCGGTAGCCTGGGCATACGCCAGAGCCTCAGCCGCGGTAACGGCCGGCGGCTGAGGGGAGAGCAGCGACAGGGCGCGCATGGCAGGCCCCAGGTCCGCGGACGAGGCGTAGATTTCTGCCGTCATCAACACATAGTCGGCGCGGTAGTCGGCGCTGAGAATGTCCGGCGTGGTGTTCACATATTCCAGGGGGCTGACCAGCCAGCCGTAGATGAGACCGGCGGCCAGGCCGAGCAGCAGGACGAGCAGGAATCGTATCCAGCGCGACATGGGGTAATTTTCCCACAGGCAGGCGGGAAAAACAATATCCGGGCAGGCAACCCGGCGGCACCCGGAGACACTTTCTTACCGCTGCTGCCTTTCGGCCCTGACGGGGTTCGCAAGGCTCCGCCGCGCCGGACCCACCCGGACGCCGCAAGCATACCCGATGTAAGAGGGACTGTCAACACGCCTGGAATTATCACGAATTTGTCATTGACCCACTCACCACTTGAGATTAAAATCGGATAAGTTTATGCTTCCATAAAAGTACGGGTGCGATGACTCAGCGTCTGGGGATGGTCGCTGGCCCGCTCGGGCAAGACGCTGGCGAGCAAATAGCGAAACCGACCGTATCGGTTTTGCTATTTTTTAATTTCAGGAGAAGAGACAATGCCATCCTATCGCCGCTATTCCCCAGTCCATTGGTTATTGACGGGGGGCCTGATTGCCGTTTTCATTCTCTCGCTTTTTACCAACGTGAATACCAGCCCCGTCTCGGCCGCACCCGAGCCGGAAGTCGAAGCGCAGACTCCCTTTACTGCGGCAACTTTACCGACGATTTCATTGAACGTCCCCGCTACCGTCATGGTTGGCGAGGACGTGTCTTTTACAGTGACCTTCGATAACCCGGACGCCAGCCCGGATACCGGTTACGGCCCGTTCATAGATCTGATCATTGACACCACCGGCGCGGATGGGATTTATCCGGGCGTGCCGGCCGCCAACGCGTATGATGGGCTGGGCCAGACGACCATTACGGCCTCGTATCTGGGGATTGCCATTACCGGGGATGATTTCGTCGAGCAGCAGTTCGATAATACCGGCGTGCTGACCCATCCTTGGGTGCGCGATAGCAGCGGCGCGTATGTCACCGTGAACGGGACGCCCGGCGATAAACTGGTCTCCATCCGCCTGCCGTTCGGTTCGTTCACGCCCTTGCAGCCCGCCGCGACCGTCAGCGTGACGGTGGACATGAGCAACCTGGCCGATGTTGGCACCCCGCTGACTGTGCAAGCGCGCGGAGGCTATGAATTTGGTTACACCCCCCTGAACGACTGGTGCTGCGGCGACGCGGCCTGGCCCGGCGCGGTGACGGGTTGGACGAGCGATTCCGTGACCCCCAGCCTGTTCACGCTTTCCAAAGCCTACAGCGGCCCGGAGGATGAAACCGCCACCGGTCCCAACTTCCCGCGCGATTACACCATTACGGTTGACATCGCCGATGGGCAAACGCTCACATCCTTGAACGTGGTGGACACGCTGCCGAACAATATGCAATACATTGGCCTGGTGGGGACGACCCCGGCCTACAACTCTGTCACGGAGCCAAGCACCTCCACGCCGGGCGGCACATTGACGGTGGTCTTCAACAGCGTCACCGGCGGGGCAACGGCCAGCGATGTGGAGGTGACCTTCAGTTTCTACATTCCTCGCGATGACACCACGCCGGCTCGCGTGATTGACCCTGTGACCGGGGACGATGTGCTTTCTTGTAATAATGCTTCCGTTTCCGCTTCCTGGACGCCGGTTGACACGCGCGACACGGGCGGGTCGCAGGCCATCAATCCCGGCGGCTGTGAACATACCCTGACGGATAAATCCATCGCCATCCAGAAAGGCGTCAGCGTGGTTGGCGGTGGGGGTGTCAAACCGGGGGCGGTGCTGGAATACAGCCTGGACTTCCAGGTTTCGGATTTCTTTGTCTTCGACAGCCTGGTGCTCGACGACTTGATTTCCGACGGCCAGCATGTCCTCTCGACGTTTACCCCGACGCTGGAAGTTAATGGGAACGGTTTCACACTGGCAAGTTCGGCCATTGATGGAGCCAATTTCGATGTCACTTGCAACTATACCGGCGGTCCTGGTGCGGAATGCGATGGGGATAACCCGGCCGCTAACGATGGGACTACTAGTTTGGTCGTTCGTGTTTCGGACGAACTCATCCTCCGGGCAACCGAACTTGCGCCGGGTGCAGCCCGTGACCATGTCGCTGCCGGCCGGCTGCTGGGCGGCTGCGTGCCGCTGGGAGGCAGCGCCAGCCCCGACTGCGGCACGTATGATGACGGCGGGACGACTGTCACCATCATCTTCCGGACCGAGGTCCTGGAGAATTTTATTGACGATTATCCCTCCGGCGACTCAAGCGTTGACCAGGGCGATATTCTCGACGATAGTGTTACTGTGGACGGCTCGGTGTTGAACACCCTCACCTTCGCCTCCCAGGGGACAACCGAGGCGGATGGCAGCAGCGCCTCGGTCACCATTGCGCGTGATATATTGGAAAAGTTCATTTATGCAGTCAATGGCAACACTGTTTTTTCCACCCCTGTGCATGTCAAGCCGGGCGACACGGTCACCTACCAGTTGACCTACAGCCTGCCGACCAGCGATGTGGAAGACCTGAGTTTCGCGGACTACCTGCCTCTGCCGGTCTTCCACGTGGACGACCCGGACGAGGACGGCGCTCCCGATACCTGGACATTCGACCCGACAGTAAGTGCGGGTGTCCCGGCTGCCGGCGTGGCCAAGTTTGGTCCGTCCGACTCATTCTACGCCTATTCAGGCATTGTTCCTGCCGTCTCGACGAATGCAGCCAACAACCGCCTCACCTTTACCTATGGCGACTACGACGACATCCGCAACCAGACAACGAACGTTGACCTGCTCTTCACGGTAACCGTCTCGGATGATCCCTTTGCCGATGGCCTGTATCTGACCAACGAGGCGCATGCCTTCGAGGGTTCGACCAACTCCGGCACGGCAGATGCCAATGCAATCGTTCAGATCATCCTGGACGAGCCGGTGTTGGTCTCCAACAAAGCCGTCATCTGGACCGATAACCCGTCTGCCGTATTCAGCCCTATCCCAACCGGACCGGTCACGTTCCTCTCCCCGGGAAATACCCCGCGCTGGTCCGGCACCATCAACTCGACAAACCTGGCGACCACTCCCATTGACAGCGATGTGACCGGCGTGGACGCAGGCGACACCGTCACCTTTGCCATCGTCATCGAGAACCAGGGGCACAGCGGCAAAGGCGCTTTCGACATCACCCTGACCGATACCCTGCCGGCCCAATTCCAGATCCCGGGCGGCGGGTTGAACCT
The DNA here is from genome assembly GCA_040754355.1 of Chloroflexota bacterium. Taxonomy (GTDB): domain Bacteria; phylum Chloroflexota; class Anaerolineae; order Anaerolineales; family Villigracilaceae; genus UBA877. The sequence continues at coordinate 7,430 of JBFMCM010000236.1, forward strand.
GCAAATCTACTATGGCGATGGCACCGGGCCGGTCGGTTACACCGGCCTGGGCGGGGGCGGCGGCGGGCCTGATGACGACCTCTTCTACAACGGCATCCAACTTGTAGACCCCGATCCCAACAATGGCGCCTGCCAGACGCATGACCTGGTCAGCGGCCGGAACATCATCCTCATCACCTATGATTTGGAACTCAAGAGCGATGTCCCGCCTGGCACGATCACCAATACATCTGCCCTGACGAATTATGCCGGTACGGAAGGCGGTCCCAACCACCTGCCTGAAGACCAGGAAGATACCGCCACGGTCACCGTCGTCAACGCCATTGACAAGACCCTCGTCTCCACCGAGATCGTCAATGCAGTCAATGAAAATGGCGAGGTGGTCATCGGCGAACTGGTTACCTATCGCGTCACCCTCGCCATTCACGAGGGCGAAACCCCCAACGCCACCCTGGTGGATAATGTGGATGGCGGACTGGCGTTCGTGGATTGTAGCAGCGTAACGCGTTCCTCGTCTGCCCTGACGACCACCTATGGTAATGGTGACTTCCGTAATGCGGATATGTGCAACGACGGATTGGCCGCGCCCTTTAATCCAATCATCAGCAACAGCGGGCAGACCATTACCTTCGACCTGGGTACGATCACGAATTCGGATACCGTCAATACAACCATCGAGACGTTGATGTTCGAATACAGCGTCGTGACCCTGAACCTGTATGCCAACCAGGCCGGCACGTTGCTCAACAACACGGCTGCCTTCGCCTGGAACGGCGGCCCATACAGTGCCAGCGGCAGCGTCAGCGACTCAGCCGAGAACGTGATTGTCATCGAACCGGCGGTCACAACAACCAAAATAGCAGCTCCCTCGACCACCGACGCGGGGAACATCGTCTTGTTCACGATTACATTCACCAACACGAGCGCGGCCGAGGCTTTCGACCTCACCTGGTCGGACACTGTTCCAGCCGATATGACCTACCAGGCTGGCTCGCTGCTCATGGGTGTTTGCCCTGCGACTATCACAAGCGTGGATGACTCTACGGCGCCGACCCTCACGGCAACCATCTCTGACCTGAACGTTGGCGAGACCTGCATCCTGACTTTTAGTGCACAGGTGAATTATTCGGTCACACCGGGCTATGTCATTACCAACACGGCCGAGACGCGCTGGACCAGCCTGTCCGGTGACATCCAGGACCGCTCGACCTACAACACCGAATCGGACGAGCGCACCGGCGAGGACGGCTTCCCCGGCCCCGGTGTGGTAGATGATTACCGCGGTACTGACAGCGCGACGGTTACAATCAACAACCCTGTGCCCGTGAAATCCCTGGTCTCCACCTCCGAAGACCATACCGGACCCGTCTCCGGTACCCAGCGCGTGGCAATTGGCGAGATCGTCCGCTACCGGCTGGTGGTGAGCATCCCGGAGGGTACAAGCCCTAATTTCCAGGTTCGCGATTACTTGCCGACAGGATTGACCTTTGTCAATGACGGCACAGCCATGCTTACTTTCCTGTCCGATGAGCAGCCAATTAATTCGTCTGATCCGGTTGGGGATACGCTCGGCCTGGGTTTAGGTAATGGACCTTTTGGAACCGATCCCTGGGTCAGCGGCACCGATCCAACCGGGATAACACCCGCGTTTGTCCTGCCGGATGAGAACGTGGGATCCTCCAATTCCTTGACTGCGGATCCTGATAGTTTCAGTTCCGGAACCGATATATATTTCAAACTTGGCACCCTATTGAACAATGACAGCGATGCGGACATCGAGTATGTGATCATCGAGTTCAATGCCCTGGTGGATAACACCACCACTGGGAGCAATGACGCTGGCGATAATCGTACAAACTATTTCATCGTTTACATCAATGGTTTACAAAACGGCTCGCAGTCCAATAATGTTACCGTACGCATCGCCGAACCATTGTTGACTCTCACCAAAACCCCGGCGATTGATCCCAGCCAAGACGCTGGCGATACGGTCACTTACACATTAACCATCTCCGCCGCCTCAGGGACGGGATGCTCGGGATCGAATGGCGATTGCGCCACAGCGTTCGACCTATCCCTTTCGGATACCCTGGATGCCAACCTCATTCCCGTCTCGGCGGTCATTACCAGCACCACCCAGACCAGCCCCTGCGTCGGTAACGGCGGCGGGACGACGGCCTTTGTACCCAATATTTCGCTGGGTGGTCAGAATGTCACCCTTACTGCAACATGCCTCGACCCGGGCTCAAATATTGTAGTGACGATCACAGCCACGGTCATCAATACTGTGGTTGTTCCCTCGACTATCCCCAACATAGCCTACCTGACATGGACCAGCCTGCCCGGAGACTACGGCACGACCAGCAACCCGACCGGCTCCCAGGTCACGGGCGCGCCCGGCACGGGGACTGGCGAACGGACCGGGTCCGGGGTCGCTCCGAACGATTACACCACCTCCTCCAGCGGTCCGGTCGTCCTGGCCTCCCCGGCTGTGGACAAACATGATCCCTCCCCAATAGAGTACACCATCGGCCAGACGGTCACCTACGACATCTGGGTGACCCTGCCCGAGGGCGTGACCCAGAGCCTGGTCGTGATAGACAACATCCCCTCCGGCACGAATACCGATGGGCGGACGCGCGGGTTGAAGTATGTCAGTTACTCGGTCCTGACCAGCGACCCCAGCCTGGCCGCCGATTACAATGGTTCACTCCCCGCCCCTGCCTTCTCCTGCGCCGGGACGTGCAGCACAGGCGATGATATTACCCTGACCTTCGGGGATGTCACTACGGCTGCGGATAACATCACCAACAACAACACTTTCATCATCCGTGTGACCTTGCTGGTGGAAAACGTGAGCGGTAACCAGGATATCATCACCCCGAATGCCGATTACCCGACCACACTGACCAACCAGGCCACCATCACCTACACCGGCGGGAGCAGCAGCAATACCGCCGCGGCCATCACGGTCATCGAGGCGCGCATCACCACAACCAAGTCCGTCAATCCGACAACCAGTGTCCAGGCAGGTGACACGCTCACTTATACCGTGCGCTTCACGAATACCGGTCACAGCACAGCCTACGAGGTCACTGCTCGCGATGACCTGGCCCAAGGCGTATTGTTCGGCGCCCTCGTCTCCTGCGTTGACCAGAGCGCGGCCGCCGTTCCAACAACCGTCACCGACAACACCACCTGGCTCGAATTCGATGGCAACCCGGCCGGTTCGTGGGATATCGCCGTCGGGAACTGGATCGAGTGCCAGTACACAGCCGATGCCCAGACCAGCCTGTACATGGACGGCGGCCACACCAACACCGTGGACGCGGATTGGTCCTCCCTGGAAGGCAGCCAGCCGGACGAGCGCGTCTACAACGACACGACGGAATACAATTTCGACGGCACCCAGGATACCGCCACCGCCACTTTCAATACCGATGCCCCGACCCTCGTCAAGGACGACGGCGGCGTCACCCAGGTGGTCATCGGCGATACCATCACCTTCACCCTGACCATTGGCGGGGACCTCGGCACTTACCGCGACGTGGTCATCGCCGACCTCCTGCCGGCTGGATTGATCTACAACAATGACGCGGTCATCTCCGGCTTCGACAGCACACCCGCGCCCGTGGTCAGCAGCCCGAACGACGGCACGGCCCCGGTGACGATCACCTGGACCTTTGGGGATGTCTACAAGAACCTGGCGGATGCCACCATCACCTACTCGGCGCGTGTGGCAGACGTCGTGGGTAACGAGATTGGCGACGTGCTCATCAACGACGTCACCCTCGATCACGATTATGCCAACGGGACGCCAGCAACGCAATTGACCGATAGTGAGCAATCAACCATCACCGAGCCGGTCATCGTGACTGCCAAGGATATCATCGCCGTCAATGGCAATCCGGTCCCGCCTGCCTCGATATCGGACATCGAAGCCGGTGACAGTATCACCTACCGTTCACGTTTCACGAACACAGGTACGAGCACTGCCTACGAAGTTACAGCGGATGATATCCTCCCCGCGAATGTGGATTACAACAACGATGCCGCGTGCGTCTACTTCGACGGCTCCTCGACCTCCCCAATTTCCGTGACCGTCACTGGCACGACCACGCTCCATTTTGAAGTCTGGGACATACCGGCTACCACACCAGATTCCTATATCGAATGTACTTACAGCATTACAACTCAATCCGACATTGCCTTGGGTACGAATCACACCAACACTGTGGACGCAGACTGGTCTTCACAGAACGGCACCCAGGCCAACGAGCGCAATTACGACGATAGCGTAAACCGCCCGGGTGTGGACAAGCAGCCGGACGGTGCAGATGATGACACCGCCACTTTCAGCACTGATGTACCCGCATCCATCGAAAAAGGTTCCGATGTGACCCAGGTGGCCATCGGCGATGTCTTCCACATTACCATCACCATCATAAGCCCGCTTGGCTCGCTGACGGATACCAGCCTGGTGGACATCCTGCCTGCCGGGATGGTCTATGTCACCGGCTCGCAGACCGTCAATGGCAATATCAATGCCCCCACATTCTCGGTCAGTTCCCCCAACGACGGGACGGTCCCGGTCACCCTGACCTGGGACTTCGGTAATGCCGTCGTGACTGGAAACCCGGTCATCGTCGAGTATGACGCCCGGGCGGCGAATGTCATCAGCAATGTAGATGGCACCAACCTGGTCAATAATGTCACCTTCTACTACACGGATGGGAGTGGTCCGCATGATATGAGCGATGACAACACCGTCACGGTCGTCGAATCCGACCTCAACGTGGACAAGACCCATGCCGCCTTTGCCGTCCAACCGGATGCCGGCGATGAGGTCCACTATATCGTGACCATTACCCCCACTGCCAGCAGCCACGCCACAGCCTATGATGTCCACTTCACGGACATCCTGCCAGGCGATGTCACCCTCAACATTGGCTCCATCTTGGTCGCCCTAAACGGTGATGCGGTGGGGGCGGACACGAGCGGCAGCGCTGGCAACACTGTAGACGTGGTCATCGATTCGATCCCCAACACATCCGGAACCAGTGTCCAGATCGATTATTGGGCTACCCTGAACAACAGCGTCACCCCGTCCCAGTTGATCCAGAACACCGGCAGCCTGACCTGGACTTCCACGTCCGGCACGAATTCGAATGAGCGCACCGGTACCGGCGGAGCCCCGAACGACTACAACGACAGCGACACCGATTCCTTCAACGTCCACGACCCGTCCTTCAGCAAATCGGTCTATCCCGGCTCTGACAGTGACTTTGCCATCGGCGAGACGGCCACATTCAGTCTCAATGTAACCTTGCCTGAAGGCACTACCCCCACGCTGCGGATTTTCGATAACCTGCCGCCCGGTTTGCAATATGTCACCGGCTCGGCCGTGGTGGATACAACCGGTTTTGCAGGCAGTGTGCCAGCCCCGACGATTACCTTGTTGCCCGACCCGCCCGCTTCCGGCACCGACGTGCAGTTCGACTTCACCACTATCACCGTCACTGCCGACGGCAACGATGCCAACAACACCTTCAGCGTCCGCTTCCAGGCTGTGGTGCTCAACGAGGCTGGCAACCAGCAGTCCCCGCCTCCGTTGGTCAATTCGGCGACCATGACGGTCAGCGGGACGGACTACACGGATACAGAGTCGATCAACATCATCGAGCCCATCCTGACCATTGTCAAGACGGCGGACGATATCTATCCTGGCGCGAACCAGGTGGTGACCTTCACCCTGACCGTCCAGCACGATGCGGCCAGCAATTCGGACGCTTATGATGTGCTCATCTACGACGATTTACCTGCGGATCTGACCCTTGACTTGAGTTCCATTGCCGTAATCCTGGGCGGCTCCGCAGCCGGCGTCACGGACAACTCCTCCGGCAACCGCGTGGAAATCCTGGTGGCTTCCATTCCGGATGATGGCAGCACGGTCACTGTCGAGTTCGAGGCGACAGTCGCCAGTACGGTCGTACTCAACCAGGTCATCATCAACACTGCCAATGTAACCTGGACCTCGACCTCCGGCACGAACGACAACGAACGCACCGGCTCAGGCACCGGTCCCAACGATTACGCCGCTTCTGGCTCCGTCACCCTGACCATCCAGAAAAGCCTGAGCAAGAGCGTCGTCGGCCACAGCCATGGCGCCACGTCCTTGCCTGAGGTTGCTATCGGTGAAATCCTGACCTATGAGGTCAATTTCAATGTTCCGGTTGGCACGACCACCGGTGTTACGATCACCGATATCCTCGACCTCGGCCTGGCTTACGTGGACTGCGTCACCATCAGCGCCTCGGCAGGCATTTCGACAACCATAGGAGGCGGGTTTGTCCAAATCTGCAACACCCCAGCCATTTCCTCGGTGGGTGACCCGGCCAACCCGGCCAGCGACGGCCGCCAGGTGGTCTTCGACTTTGGTGACCTGGATAATACCAGCGGCAGTGTTGGGCTGATCACTCTCCAATACCGCGTGGTCGTGCTGGATGTCATCGAGAACCAGGAAACGACCACCGGCCTGAACAACAGCGTTGACCTCGACTGGTCGGCCGGCCCGCTGCATACCGTCTCCCCAACGCCGGTGGATGTTGTCGAATCGGACCTGCTGTTGTCCAAGACCGCGGATCAGGATGTAGCCTTGCCCGGCGCGGCCATTACCTTCACGCTTACAATCGAGCACAGCGGCATTTCCACCGCCGACGCCTACGATGTGATCCTGGAAGATATCGTTCCAGACGGGCTGGAGTACATCCCCGGCTCGCTCGTGCACGTCAGCGGCATTGCACCCACTTCACTGGACGATACCCTGGCTCCTACCCTGCGTGTGATCTGGACCGACTTCCCGCGCATTCCCGGTGAATCGGTCATCCAGTTCCAGGCTTGGCTGGAAAACATCCCGCCCGGCACGAGCGTTACCAACGATGCCAGCGTAGAATGGACCAGCCTGCCCGGCGATGTCAGCGCGCCGCAATCCGTTTTCAACGTCACTTCCACCGAGCGCCGCTACGACCCGCTCAGCGCGGTGGATGTCTACGGCGTCACCGCCAGTGCCAATGTCACCCGGCCGCCTTTGCCGGCAACCGGCTTCGCTCCCGGCGTGGTCACCGACCTGCCTCCGCAGACCTCGCAGAATCGCTACGCCAGCCTGGGCGACCTGTGGCTGGAAATCCCGGCCCTGGGGGTCGAGATTCCCATCGTTGGCGTTCCCCTGGAAATTGACGGCTGGGACCTCACCTGGCTGGGCGACCAGGCCGGTTACCTGGAAGGCACAGCCTTCCCGGCCTCGGTCGGCAACAGCGGCCTCACCGGCCACGTCTATCTCGCCAACGGGCAGCCGGGTCCCTTCGTCAATTTGCATACCATGCACTGGGGCCAGAGCGTCATCGTCCACTTCAACGGTTCGCGTTACATCTACAAGGTCCAGACCGTGCGCCGAGTCTGGCCGGATGACCTCTCGGCGCTGAAACACGCCGAGGACCCGACCCTGACCCTCATCACCTGCCAGGGCTATAACGAAAACGACGGCAGTTACCGTTACCGTATCGCCGTCCAGGCTGTCCTGGTGGATATACAACCCGAATTCGTCAGCGTCGAACCCGACCTCAGCAAGTAACCCAGGAACTCACGCGGGCCACCCGCGTGAGTTCCGTGAACTCGAAAACCTCCCGGCGGCCTCGATACCGCCGGGAGACCGTTTCCGCTTCTGTGCTATACTGGTGACTACGAATGCCTTATAAAACCTCGCTCTAGGCGGCGTCCCCGCCGCCGAGGCTCGACCTGAACCTGTCGAAGGGACTGCGGCGAGAGCGGTTTTGTTGATGGCACTAAAGAAGGAATCATGTCCGACACTTATCGTACTAACTCATTCATTTACCAGGACCCGCGCCTGCTGCGTCTGCGTGATTACCTTGCCGGGAAGATATCCCAGGAGATGGCGGACCATCCGGAGAGCGAGCGGCAGAATCGCCAGGCTGTGCGCAAGTGGCTGGAGGAGGCCCTCCAGGCAACTCCCGCCGCGGACCTGGAACCTGCTTCCCGCGATCAGGTGGTGGACTCTGCACTGGCCGACCTGATCGGCTATGGCCCGCTCGAATTGCTTCTTACCGACCCGGAGATCAATGAAATCATGGTCAATGGGGCCAATACCATTTTTGTCGAGCGCTCTGGCGAACTGCTCGAAACCGAC
>JBFMCM010000237.1:0-3853 GCA_040754355.1 Chloroflexota bacterium
TGCCCCCCCCATTTTCTCCGAAAATGGGGGGGGAGAGGGGGGGGCAGGTGTCCACGCAGCAATATTTTTTACATCCTCCTGCGTAATCTCTTTGTCATTACACTGACGCAGCGCTGCCTCCAGCAGGACGCGGATGGAGAACGGCAGCCGTTTGAGGGTCGTCAGGTGCAATTCTTCCAATTTATCGAGGCGGTAAATCACATATTTCTTTTTCCCCACAACCATTTCTGAACGGGATTGAAATACATCTGCTTGCATATCAGCACTCCTTTGGATTTTTCATTGCATAGAACCGCAGGATGTAAAGGAGCGCCTTCACCATCCTACGAGTTGATACGCCGGGCTATTGATTCTCGAGTTCCTTGCCAATTTTCGAGACCAGAGCCTCCCGCTCGGTCTCCGGCAGGAAGGAGGCCTGCGCAGCCGCCAGGATTCTCTCCTTCAGAACCGTCTTTGACATGCCTAACTCTTCGCTGGCGCGGCGGTACTCGCCTGATAGTGTGATCTGCGAGATGGACGGATCATCCGTCCCCAGGGTCACATTCAAACCGGCGGTAATCATCTTCGTCAATGGGTGTTCGCTCAGTGTTTTGACCACGCCGGTCTGGTGGTTGCTGGTCACGCACACCTCGAAGGCGGTGCCGCGCTCGCGCGCCAGCGCCGCGATCTGCAAATCTTCCATCACCCGCACCCCGTGCCCGATGCGCTCCGCGCCGAGCACTTCGATGGCCTCGCGCACATTCTCCGCCCCGCCCCACTCCCCGGCATGGATGGTCAGGTGCAGTCCCAATTGGCGCGCCTCGCGGAACACACCCAGGAACGGCTCGGCCTGGAATTCAGCCTCGTTCCCGGCCAGGTCGAGGCCCAGAATGTTGCGGGACTTCCGGTCCGCGGCCAGCCAGGCCACCTGCTCGGCCAGTTCCACGCTCTCGTGACGGTTGACCGAAGCGATCAACCCCACCTGGATGCCCAACTCTTGAGCTGCTTTCTGAGCGCTCTCGCAGACCCAATCCATCACCTCCCCCAGCGGGAAGCGCTCTGCGCGGCTCAAAGCCACAGGTGTGAAGCGCAGTTCGAGATAGCGGACGTTATCCTCGGCTGCATCCTCCACCGCCTCGTGCGTCACCTGATAGATGACCTCCGGCGAGCGGTAGAACATGCGCAGGGTATTGAACTTCGCCAGGAAATTCTGGTAGGTAAATGGCTCGCTCCCCTGCACCTGCACCAGGCTGCTCAACTCGCTTGTGCCGATGGGCACCGTAATACCGTGCGCCCGCGCGATCTCCAGCATCGTCTTGATTCGCAGCGACCCTTCGAGATGACGATGGAGTTCGACCTTGGGCAATGCTTGATAGAAATCGTCGGGATTCTTCATTTGTGGCGATGACGCTTGCGTTTCTTCTCCGAACGGGAAACCTGTCCCGTTTCGCCGCCGGACCGGGAGCCTGCTCCTGTTTCCTGGGCTGTCGTCTCCGCCTCCACAGTCACCGCGGCGGTGCGCGGCCGGTAGAGGAAGATGCGGCTGACGACCGCGGCGCGGATGTCGGACAGCAGGGTCTGGAACATTTCCGAGGCTTTGGACTTGTATTGTACCAGCGGGTCGCGTTGGGCGTAAGCCTCCAGCCCCACCGAGACGCGCAGGGCCTCGACGCGCGTCAGGTAGTCCACCCACAGTTCGGTGATGGAGCGCAGCAGCACCTCCCGGTATATCTGGTTCTGGACACGCTTCCCGGTCTCGGCCAGTTGCGGGGAATCTACAGGCAGGCCGAGGCGGGCGGCTTCGGCCTCCCGGAATGCACTGCCCAGAGCGAGGCGCGCCTGGTGCAGGTGTTCCAACACCTCCTCGCCCAGCGACTGGTCGGCGCGTCGGCGCAGGAGTTCGCCCACAAAGTGGACATACTGCAATCGGACGAATACCTGGCGCACCTGGCGGTGGGTCTTGGCGTCGAAATAGGAACGCGCTCCCTGGGCCATGCCCATCAACAAACGCAAGCGAGTCTGCTCGTCTCGTTCGGGGACGCGCGCCAGGAAGGCCTGCACATCGCGGACGATTTGCCCATCTTCACCGAGCAGGCGCTCGCGGCGTTCATTCAGCGCAGCGCGTACCCGGTCCTCGATGCGGGCGGAAGCATCCTTCCAGGAAAGCGACTGGAGTTCGTTCAAATCGAAACCAAGCGTTTCGCCGAAACGGTATTCGACCGTCGCGGCCAACCGCCTGAGGGCAAGGGCGGTAATGGCAGTAGAAATGGCACCCCGCAAAGGCTTGACCAGCGCTCCGGGGTCATCCAGAAGTTGGGCGGCCTGTTCGTTATTCAATCGCAGCGGCATGCGAATGGCTGAAGCCAGTTCCTCGGCCACCTCCTGCGGGCGGCGGGTATCGGTTTCGTCGCGGTCCTTCAGGGCATCCAGGAAAGTGTCCAGGGTCTCCGTGCGCTCGTCAATCTGCGTCTGGACGGCCTCGCCGGCGCGGTCGATCTGGTCGAGCGTCCAGGCCAGGAAGTGGTCGTGACCGGCCTGAAGGGCGCGTTCGGCCAGTTCGAGGCCAACAGGTTCAGGGTCCGAATTCGAGGCGGAGAATTCTTCCAACAGGAGTTTGTAAGTGAAGGAAGGAAAAATCTTCCCACCCACCTGAACCGGCGGCTGGACCTGGTCGAGCCAGGCCAGCAGGCGCCAGTACTCCTCGCTGGAGGCGGCTTCGCCCACGCGGCGTTCGACTTCAGCGCGCAGGATTTCATCCACATCTTCGCTCAAGTCCTCCTTCTCGAAGACGCGGTTGCGCTGGTCGTAGATTCTCATGCGCTGGGCGTTGAGCACGTCGTCGTATTCGAGCAGGTGCTTGCGGACGTCGAAGTTGGCGCCTTCCACCCGCTGCTGCGACTGCTCGATCATGTTGCTGACCAGGCGCGCCTGGAGCGGAAAGTCGTCGTCAATGTTGAGGCGCGTCATGACGTTCTTCACCTGGTCGCCGCCGAACATGCGCATCAGGTCGTCTTCCAGCGAGAGGTAGAAGCGCGAGGCACCGGGGTCGCCCTGGCGGGCGGCGCGGCCGCGCAACTGGTTGTCAATGCGCCGCGCCTCGTGGCGTTCCGAACCGACGACGTGCAGGCCGCCCAGTTCGCGCACCCGTTCCATGTCTTTGAAGTGTTGGAGAAAGTGCTGGACCTCAGCCTCGTAGATTCCAAACAGGGCCGGGTCGGCGTTCTGCAGCGCCTGGCGGCGCTCCTGGAGGGTCATGTCGTAGGGGTCAGCATGGCCGATCTTGCGCAGGACGCGGTTGACGGAACTGAGGATCTCCTCGGCCAGTTCACCGCCAAGTTTGATATCCACGCCGCGGCCGGCCATGTTGGTGGCGATGGTCACCGCGCCGAAGGCCCCCGCCCCGGCGATGATCTGGCTCTCCTCGGTATGCTTGCGGGCATTGAGCACCTGGTGGGAGACGCCCCCTTGCAGCACCAACTTCAGCCGGTTCTCGTCGCGTTCTTCCAGGTTCAGGATGGAAAGCAATCGCTCCAGGTTGGCCGGGTCTTCCGGGTTGAGCGACAGGCCGAGGTCTTTGGCCATCGGGCGCAGGTCTTCGGGGCGCAATTGGTCCAGGGGCTTGTTGAACGGTTCCAGGTCTGGGATGGCGCGGCCGTCCTCGATGCGGTCATTGGCCTCCAGCCAGGCATGGCGGATGAGCAGGACCTGCATCAGGCGGCGCACCGGTTCGGCGCGCAGGCGTCCCGACAGGCGTTCCGAGGATTCGACCGAGGTGGTGCCCACCAGCAGCGGGCGGCCGCGCACGTGCTCGCGGGCGATCTCACGGACGATGGCGCGCAGCTTGGCTTCCACCGTGCGGAAGATGACATCCGGG
>JBFMCM010000238.1:0-2367 GCA_040754355.1 Chloroflexota bacterium
ATCACCCTCGGCACGCTGCCGGAGAGTGTCTGGTGGTGGGGCTTCGTGCTGGGTACGGTCCTGCTGGTGACGGTCTTCCTGGCCGAATATGTGGTGGTGGACCCGACCGACATCCGTTACCCCATCGCCACTGCCATCCTGACCGCCCTGGCATTCGCCTTGTTCCTCATCCTGGCCGTTTCGCTGAAAGCCTCGGGAGGGCGGTTGTTCCTGATTGCCCCGGCGCTGTTCCTGGGCGGGTTTTTGGCGGCCCTGCGCACCCTGCACCTGCGTCTCGGCGAGCGCTGGGAACCGGGCTGGGCCGCCGGCGTTGGGCTGGTGGGAATGCAACTCGGCGCGGCGCTGCACTACTGGCCGCTGACCCCCGTCCGCTACGGGCTGGCGCTGCTGGCTCCGGTCTACGCGCTGACGGTGCTGGCCGTCTCCCTGGCCGACGGAATATCCTTCCGGCGGGCCGTGGCCGAGCCGGGCGTGATGCTGGTCTTTATTTGGGGGCTGTTGATCTGGTTTGGGTAAAATCTCGAGCAACCCCGGCCGTGTTTCCGTGTTTCCACATGTGCCAAAGGTTTATCGTTTACCCATGATTTCGGAGGAATGGAGCGATGCAAGTGTTGATTGACGCCGGCACCGTGCTGGCGGCTTATCTTTTTGGTTCGATCCCTTTCGGGCTGCTTATCGTTAAAATGGTCAACGGCAAGGACATCCGCAAAGTCGAGAGCGGACGCACCGGCGGGACAAACGCTTTCCGCGCCGCCGGGCTTGGAGCCGGCTTGTTTACCGCCATCCTCGACATTTTCAAGGCCGCCGTCACCGTTTGGCTGGCGCAGGCGATTACCGGTAACGTCTGGATCCACGTCCTGGCCCCCATCGCGGCTGTGCTGGGACACAACCACTCCATCTTCCTGCCCGAACGCACCCCTGAAGGCCGTCTCCGCTTGCGGGGCGGGGCGGGCGGGGCAGCCGCCCTGGGCGGGACCTTCGGCCTGTGGCCGCCCTCCCTGCTGATCATGCTCCCGATTGGGCTGCTCATCTGGTGGGGCATCGGCTACGCTTCGGTCACCACGCTCAGTGTGGGGCTGATGACGATGATCATCTTCGCCGTCCGCGCCAGCCTGGGACTGGCCCCCTGGGAATACGTCCTCTACGGCCTGCTGGCAGAACTGCTGATGCTCTGGGCGCTGCGCCCGAACATCAAGCGGCTGTTCGAGGGAACGGAACGCCGCCACGGGCTGCCGGTCCAGTTGCAGAAAATACGCCAGCAGCGAAAGCCGGCCAAAGGTCTGGGGGGGAGCCGGGAAAAACCGGGAATCCCCGTTAAGTAAACAATCCGCCGCCCGAGTTGGGGCGGCGGTTATCGTCTATTTGCCTTCGTGTTGCTTTTCCTGCTGGTAGAGGGCGCGCAAGTTGCGGCGATGGAGTTCCTCGGCCAGGCCGCCCAGGTGGACGCGGCTTTTTCCGCAGGCTTCCACGCTGTTCTCATCCAGGAAATCCTGAGGTGCACGCCGGCGCAGGGCGGTCCTAGCCACCTTGCGGATGTTCGCCAGGTAAGCCAGGTTCTCCTTGACGGCTGCATCTATCTCGCCGCGCAAGACGATGTCGCCGTGGCCCTGGATGATATTCTCCAGCCCCATGCGGCTGAACTTTTTGATCGAGTTGGTAATGTCTTCGGCGTCCCCGTCCACCACGTAGGGCAGGGGCATGAAGGCGTCCCCGGCAAAGAGCACGCGGTCTTCTTCTACCAATACCGAGACCCCGTCCGGGCTGTGACCCGGGCTGGGCAGGATGGTCAGGTTCTTTTTGCCCACGCGCAGGGTCAGCACGCCCTGATCGAAGGTGAAATGCGGCAGGACGATCTTCACCTGCTTGAAAATCGGATTCTGCTTGCGGGCGGTCTCCAGCGACGGGATGCCGCGCTCCTCGAGCAATCCCCGGCACAGGGCGTGGGCGATGACCGTCGCACCCGGGAAGAAACAATTGCCCCAGGTATGGTCGGCGTGATAGTGGGTATTGATGATATAACGCACCTGCACACCCACTTCGCGCTCGACGAAATCGCGGATGGCAAGGGACTCTTCGGGCAGGGCCAGCGTGTCAATGAGAACGGCCCACTGCGGCCCGGCGATGACGCCGGCCGTCACCTGGGCATAGACTTCGCTCTGGAACCAGTAGACATTTTCGGAAACGCGTTCGCGATGCATATCTTCCCTCAGGGGATGGAATCGTCTGAATTTAGCACAGAAGCAGGGGAAAAGTCAAGGAAAAGTGTAGATTAAACACAAAGTAACAGGTTGGCTGTAGTAGGTGATTCGACCTAAGTCTTTCGTAGAGTAATCCTTATTTGCCCCACCCCCGTCCCCTCCCCGAATC
>JBFMCM010000239.1:0-8020 GCA_040754355.1 Chloroflexota bacterium
CCTCACCCCAGACCCCTCTCCCGAGGGGAGAGGGGAGCAATTATGAAAATCACGGCAATCGAACCCCAGAAGAAGAACCCCCGGCGGGTGAATGTTTACCTGGACGGCGAGTTCGCCTTCGGGCTGGAGCACATCACCGCCGCCTGGCTGAGAGTCGGTCAGGAACTGGGCGACGAAAAGATGGCCGCCTTGCAGGCCGAAGACGCCCGCGAGACTACGTACCAGAAAGCGCTGCACTTCCTGAGTTACCGCCCGCGTTCCAGCCAGGAAGTGCGCCAGAACCTAAGTAAACGCGGCTGTGACGAAACGCTCGTCGAGGAGACCGTCTGCCGCCTGCAGCGCGCCGGGCTGGTGAACGACCAGGAGTTTGCCCGCCTGTGGGTCGAGAACCGCTCCACGTTCCGCCCGCGCAGCAAATCGGCCCTGCGGATGGAGTTGCGCCGCAAAGGCTTGAGCGACGAGATCATCCAATCCGTGCTGGACGAATCGGTGGACGACGAAGCCCTGGCCTTCGAGTCGGCCCGCAAACAGGCCCGCCGGTACGCGGGTCTGGAGTGGCCGGAGTTCCGCCAGAAACTGGGCGCGTTCCTGGCCCGGCGCGGCTTTTCATACAGCACTCTTGCCCCGGTCGTCTCTGAAGTCTGGAAGGAAATCCAGACGGCGGAGGCCGGGAGTATACCTGAAAACGAGGATTGACCATGGGAAACATAGTACCTTACTTTATTGCCGGCCTGACCCTGATCCTGGGGCTCGCCATTGGCTTTTTCACTTGCCGGGCGCAGACTGCTGCCAAGCAACGCCAGCAGAAAGAGAAAGCCGAAAAAATCATCCAGGACGCCAAAGAACAGGCGCGCTCTGTCGAATTGCAGGCCCGCGATGCCGCCCTGAAGATCACCCAATCGGCCGAGGGCGAGATCAACCGCCTGCGCTCGGACCTGAACCGGGAGGAGGAACGCCTGACAAAACGGCGCGCCGAACTGGACAGCCGGGTAGAAAAACTCGAACAGCGCGAGCAGGCGGTCAACAAACGGCAAAGCGCCGTGGACAAGCGCGCCAACGATATCGAAAAACTGCACGATCAGCAGGTGGAAGAACTGCAAAAGGTGGCCCAGATGAACGTGGACGAGGCCCGCGGCATCCTGCTGACGGAAGTCGAAAAGGAAGCCCGCGGCGACATGGCGCGCATCATCCGCCAGATCGAAACCGAGGCGCGTGAAGAAGGCGAAAAGCGCGCCCGCAAACTCATCGTGGATGCCATCCAGCGCGTCGCTTCCGACCAGGTGGCCGAGGTGACCACCTCGCTGGTCCCGCTGCCGAACGAAGAGATGAAAGGCCGCATCGTCGGTCGCAACGGGCGCAACATCCGCGCCTTCGAGCAGGCCGCCGGGGTGGACGTCATCGTGGACGATACGCCCGAGGCGGTGACCATCTCCTGCTTCGAGCCGGTGCGCCGAGAAGTGGCCCGGCGTGCCCTGGCGCGCCTCATCCTGGATGGCCGCATCCACCCGGCTCACATCGAGAAAGTGCTCGAAGATGAGCAGAAGGCCGTGGACAAGATCATCGTCGAGGCCGGCGAACAGGCCGCCTTCGACGCCGGCATCTCCGGCCTGCATCCCGAAGTCCTGCGCATGATGGGCCGCCTGAAATACCGCACCTCCTACGGGCAGAACCAACTGGCTCACGCCGTGGAAGTGGCCAAACTGGCCGGCATCCTGGCCTCCGAATTGGGCGCCAACGTGGACATCTCCCGCCAGGGCGGGTTCCTGCACGACATCGGCAAGGCCATGGACCACAACCAGGAAGGCACGCACGCCGTGCTGGGAGCCGAGTTCTGCAAACGCTACGGGGTAAATCCAGCGGTGGTCAACGCCATCGGTTCGCACCACCACGAAATGGAGCAGGAAAGCATCGAGGCCGTCATCACCGAATCTGCGGACGCCATCTCCGGGGCGCGGCCGGGGGCACGCCGCGAGGACCTGGAAGCCTACATCAAGCGCATCCGCACCCTGGAAGACATGGCGACGGCGTTCAAGGGCGTTTCCCAGGCCTACGCCATCCAGGCCGGCCGCGAGGTACGCATCATCGTCAGGCCGGAAGAGATAGACGACCTGGCCGCTGCCCGCCTGGCACGTGACATTGCCAAGCAGATCGAGGAGACCATGCAATACCCCGGCCAAATCCGGGTGACGGTCATCCGTGAGACCCGCGCCGTGGAAATGGCGAAATAGAAGAAATGAACAGGAGCGAGCAACGGCTCGCTCCTGAAATTATGGTAAAAAACCTGGCTTAACTTATTGAAAGAATGAGTGTCGTTGCGAGCGAGCGTTCTCCAGCGAGCGAAGCAATCTCCTCGCTGTTTGGGAGACTACTTGCCAGAGGCACGCTGCGCGGTCGTTGGGCTGGGTCTCGATACCCCTTCGCTCTGCTCAGGGTACTCGACCAGCAGCCCTCCTCGCAGCGACACAGCGTCACTCTTTTCAGCAATAACCGAAAACTTTATCGCAATAACCACCAAGTTGCATAGAATGCTAAGAATCATACCAAATTCACCAAGAAAAGCCCTCAGTGGCTTCCAATACCGCATGGCGCTTTTACAACTTGGCGATGAAAATCATTAGGAAATATCCAGAGTCTATGATATCCACCACCCCCAAACATGAATTCCTGCGCGGCGCGCGCGACGAAGCGCCTATCCTGCTGGGTGTGGCGCCCTTCGGCCTGATCTTCGGCGCGCTGGCAGTCAACGCCTCCATCGCCGTCCCGCTCGCCCAGGCCATGTCGGCCTTCATTTTTGCCGGTTCCGCCCAGTTCATCGCCGCCCAGTTGATCGGCGCGGGGACCTCCGGCCTGGTTCTCATGATGGTGGTCTTCGTCGTCAACCTGCGGCACGCCCTCTACAGCGCCTCGGTCGCGCCGCACGTGCAGTATCTCAGCCCGGGCTGGAAGTTCCTGCTCGCCTATCTGCTGACCGACGAAGCCTATGCCGTCACCATCACCCACTACAACCGGGAGGGCGACGCGACCTACAAGCACTGGTACTTCCTCGGCGCCGGGCTGACCCTGTGGACGACCTGGCAGGCCAGCACGGCCCTCGGCATCTTCATCGGCGCCCAACTCCCGCAGGACTGGCCGCTCGGCTTCGTCCTCCCCCTGACGTTTATCGCCCTGGTCGTCCCGGCGCTCAAGGACAAGGCCAGCGTCGCCGCTGCCGTCACTGCCGCGTTGGTCGGCGTGCTGACCTTCGACTTCCCGCTCAAGACCGGGCTGTTGGCTGCCGCTTTTATTGGCATCCTGACCGGCCTGCTGGTGGAAGGCAAGCCGAAATGAGCCTCTGGCTGGTCATCCTGCTCGCTGGCTTGCTGACGTATGGCACCCGCCTCTCGTTCATCCTACTGCTCGAGCGTATCAAAGTCCCGGATTGGTTCCGGCGCGGCCTGCGCTTCGTCCCGGCAGCGGTGCTTTCGGCCATCATCCTCCCCGAACTCGCCACCTACAATACCACTCTCGACCTCTCGCTGCGCAATCCACAGCTCTACGCCGGCGCGCTGGCCGTGCTGGTGGCCTGGCGCACCAAAAATGTTCTCCTGACCATCCTGGCGGGGATGGCGGCGCTGTTGTTGATTCAGGCGATTCTGGGAATGGCAAATATATAATCCTCTAGCCCCAGACACCGTGGGATGGAAATCGATCGGAAAAAGTGGGCAAGGATCAGCCCTGGCTATTCCAATCCTCAGATTATTCAGGATAGTTCGGGCATTTTCAGATAGACACGCTATCTGCTCATCCCCCTCAGGCGCGAATGAACGGATTCTCGCATTTCTCCTCCCCCACCGTCGCCTCCTCGCCGTGGCCGGAAAGGATGCGCGTCTCGTCGGGCAGGGTATAGACGTGCTGCTGGATGCTGGTCAGCAGCGCATCCCAATCCCCGCCGGGCAGGTCGGTGCGCCCGACGCCGCGCTGGAAGATCAGGTCGCCGCTGAAGAGGACTCCCTCAATTCGACCTTGCGCAGTGCAAGCCTCGGCGCAGTAGAAAATGCAATGGCCGGGGGAATGCCCCGGAGCATGCCGGACGTTGAACCGGTACGCACCAACCGATAGAACCCTGACTTTCGACAAGTCCACATCCGGCCGCGGGCCGGGGTCAATCTCGAAGCCGAAGGCCGGGGCGCCGCCGCGCGCCGCCCACAGCGGAAGATCCGCCGGGTGCAGGGCGACTTTGGGAGAAGGCTGGAGGGCACGGGCGAGTTCGGCCGCGCCGCCGATATGGTCGAAGTGGGCGTGGGTGTACCAAATCTGGTTGATTTTCCAGCCTCGTTTTTGCGCTTCCGCCAGGATAATATGTCCGTCCCAGGCAGGGTCAATCACTGCGGCATCGCTGGTATCAGTATCAGCGATGAGATAGGCATTCGTGGCAACCGGGCCGAGGACGAAGCGGATGATCTCAAGCATCAGGCGGCAGGCTCACGACCTGCGGTTCGATGGCCGCGGCGCGCGGTGCAAAGGCCCCACTGAGAATGACGGTCACGGCCATCAATCCCGCCGCCACCGGGTAGACCAGCGCCGGGTCACGCGTGTACAGGGCGCCTGCCAACAGGGGCGCGAGAATCATGGCGAGCGAGTTGAAGGTTTCGGCAATACCATAGGCCAGGCCCATCTGCGCCGGGTGGATGAGGGAACGCACCATTGTGAAAATGAATGCCCGGGCGGTACGGAAGCCTCCCAGCATGAAATAACCCGCTGCGTACAAACCCAGGCCGGTTCCCTGCCAGATAAGCAGGGTGAAAGCCGCCACACAGACCTGGACGAGGATCAAACCGATGCGGGCTGTAAACTGGCCGAGGAACAGATTGAACAGGGCGTTGCCTAACCCGTTGACCGAACCCAGCAGGCCGATGCTGCTCAGCGACAGGCCGCGCTCGTTTTCCAGGAATTTGGCCGTCAGCGGCTGAGGCAGGTAGGTGGCGAATATGACGATGAAGATGATGCCCAGCAAACCGACGAAGCGTGTGTTCGAGAACAGACGGGCAGGAGGCGCGGCGGGGTCGTGGCCGTCGAGCGGCTGTGAACGAAGGAAAAGCAGGACCAGGGTCGAGATGACGAACAACCCGGCGGCGATGAAATAGACCGTCCGCAGGCCGACCCGGTCGCCGATCCAGCCGCCGGCTAGGGGTCCCAGCACCGCGCCAAAATTGAAGGCCGCTGACATGAAGGTCATGGCCCGCGCCGGGGCCAATTTACCGCGTTCGGCAGTCACATAAGAGTTCAGCGGGGAGGAGACGAAAGCCGTCAGCCCGTAGAGCAGCATCCCGGCGATGAAGGCCGGCAGCGACCGGGCGAGGGCCATCACCCAGGTGGCGACCAGGCCGGAGGTCCAGGCGGCGAGGAGCAGGGGTTTGCGTCCAAGGCGGTCAGCCAGGTACCCGGCCGGGATGTGCGCAATCATCATGGCTGCCCCAAAAGCCGAGTAGACCGTGGCGATGGTCATCGTGTCCGCGCCGAGTTGCTGGAGGTAAATGGGCTGGAAGACGAAGAACAGCCCCTCACCGATCCCCCAGGCGAAGAGGGAGATGCAGAGGAGGATGAAACTGAGGCTCATATGCGGGAGGCCCGTTCGATGAAGTCGGCCGCGGCCTTGAAAACTACCTCCCGCTGCGGCTCTTCGGTGATGACATGCCCGCTGCCCTCGACCCAGATTTTTTGTTTATCGGTCGTGCCCAGGGCCGCGTAGATGGCGTCCATGCTGCCTTCGACGATGTAATGGTCGTCGCGTGAATATATTAGCAGCACCGGCACTTTGACTTCCGGCAGGCTGCGGCGCATCAGGCCAAGCAGTTCGTTCAACTCGGCAACGCTGCGCACCGGGTTTTGAGGGTAAGCCACGTGCTGTTTCCATTCGCCGCCGAACCAGCCCGCGCCGGGACCTTCGTTGTTCTTGGGCATATAAGGCCGGACTTTGCTGATGAGTTTGAGATTCTTGATGCGCGGATCATCGGGGAGTTTGTAGGGGGTGGACATGGCCACCACGCCGCGGACCGGCAGCCGGGTCGCCGAAATCAGCGACAGGATGCCTCCCATCGAAAGGCCCAGCAGGAAGACCTGGTCGGTGCAGGAACGGAGCAGGTTGTAGCCGTCCTCGACCGAGGCCAGCCAGTCCTGCCAACGCGAGCGGATCATGTCTTCTGGCTGCGTGGCGTGACCCGTCAGCCGTATCCCGCAGACGGTGTAGCCGCCTCGGTTGAGATATTCGCCCAGCCAGCGCATTTCCTTGGGCGTGCCGGTGAAGCCGTGCTGGACGAGGCAGCCGATTTTGGCGTTTGCCCCGGAGCCGGGGAAGAAGAAGGGTTCAGCAGTGGGGATGGTTTGGGGCATGGGAAACAGGGATTGGGTAATCAGGAATCAGGTGATTAGGATTGGTAACAGGAATTATAACCCGCTTCGACAACCTCCCGGAGGCTCCAAGCCTCCGGGAGGTTTCAGTTTCAAGTAGACCGCGCACGCCGCGTCGTGCGCACGAGCAGGACCACAAACACGATAATAGCAGTGAGCAAAATCAGCAGGAGGGGCACAACTTTCAACGGGGAAAGGCGGCTTTCATAATGGCCGACGACAACCAGTTGCGGCGGCAGGTCGCTTTCGCAAAAATTAACCACCCCGTAATTGGTAAACTCGATGTAGTATTCTTCCCAGGGATTGAGGTTCAGGTAATTCACATGCCGGAAGGTCTCTCCAACAGCCAGTTCATGTCCGTCCACCAGCAGTGTATCGCCACTGCGCTCAAGGAGGAATTGCCCAGCAGAAGTGTCCAATTGAAGGGTGTCGCTCGCCGTGTGCCGGTAATCGCAGCCGCCCCCGCCCAAATCCAGAAAATAGACCGATAAGAACACCTGCAAGCGGTCCTCGCCCGTTACCATCGAACCATACATATCACTGGCAACGCACTGGCGCGTCTCGTCATAACTGACGAAACAGGGAAAATCAATCATCCCTTTGGGCATGACCGTCCACAAACCCTGGCAGACAATCCCCAGGCATAATATCGAAACCAAGACGAGCATCGCAACGAGAAATAGTTTACTCTTCATCGTGTCTCCTCCTGCCGACTACTTTCTCATCCAGGCCGGTTTGAGTCTGGCAATTTCATTATACACAGGGCAATCGGTGTCATGCGCCTCGGGCAGATAACCGGTGGAGGTCAGGAATTCCCGGACGATTTCCCCGCCGGTGAAGACGAAAGTCTGCTTGAAGAGTTTCGTCCACGCGTCCAGGCTGAGGGGATGGTGGGCGTCCAGCCAGCCTTTGAGCGAGCCGAATTCGCCGCGCAGACCCTGGATGCGGCGCGCGTTTTCGATCGCCGCGCGGACCTTGAGCCGGTTGCGGATGATCCCGGCATCTGCCAGCAGCCGGGCCGTGTCGGCCTCGCCGTAGGCGGCCACCGTGTCCACGTCGAAGCCGTCGTAGGCGCGGTGGAACTCGGAGGCGCGGCGCAGGATCAGGGTCCAGGAGAGACCCGCCTGGTTGACCTCCAGCATGAGGCGTTCGAAGAGGGCCGCGTCGTCATTCAGCGGGAAGCCGTACTGGGTGTCGTGATAGACCTTGTTGAGGATGTCTTCCGGGTGATCGCGCAGGTATTCGCAGTAGGAGGTCATCTTGTCTCTTTCAGGCACATCTCCAGGAAAGCGGCCAAGTCTGCCTCGGGCGGCACAGCGTGGACTGCGGCCTGGTGAAGAACGATTTCTGAAAACCTGAATTTGGATTCTCGGCGAGGGTCTTCGAGTTCGTGGAAGATGTCGGTGGTTTCCATTTCGCACAGCGGACAACGATACAGGTGGCGCATGGGCATCGAGTAGAGGAAGGGACGCCCTTCCTCCCGGTGCTGCCGGCGCATTTCATCTTGCACCCGATAGCGGAAGATTTCATCCTGCTGGCGGGCGAGGTCCAGCAAGTGGGGAATCTGGTCGAGGTAGGCGAGGAATTCCTGAGCAGTCATATTGGCTGAAATTATCCGGTTCTTTACGGTGAT
>JBFMCM010000240.1:0-6273 GCA_040754355.1 Chloroflexota bacterium
CGCAGGCGTAGCCGATGCGCCAGCCGGTCATGGCGTAGGCTTTGGAGAGGCCGCCCAGCAGGATGGTGCGCCGCTTGATCTCCTCGCCCAGCGCCGGGACGCAGACATGCTCGAAGTCGTACACCAGCCGGTCGTAGATCTCGTCCGAGACGAGCAGCAGGTCGTTTTCGATGGCAATCTTTGCCACCTCCAGCAGCGTCTCGCGCTCGGCCACCGCGCCGGTCGGGTTGCTCGGGTAGCCGACGAAGATGGCTTTGGTGCGCGGCGTGATGGCTTTGCGCACCTCGTCCGGGTCCAGTTGGAAGTTGTTCTCCAGCCGGCTGGGGATTTCCACCGGCACGCCGTCCGCCAGGATCACCTCGGCCTGATAGGAGACGAAGCAGGGGGTGGGGATGATGACCTCGTCACCGGGGTCGAGGATGGCGGTGAAGGCCAGGTAGAGCGCCTCCGAGACGCCTACGGTCAGGATGATTTCGCTGACCGGGTCATACGAAACGCCGTATAACCTCTTCAGGTTATCCGCCACGGCCTGGCGCACTTCCAGTTTGCCGGAGTTCGAGGTGTAGTGGGTCTCCCCGGCTTGCAGGGAACGGATGCCGGCCTCCAGGATGGGGTGCGGGGTGGTGAAATCCGGCTCGCCGATGCCGAGCGAGATGACATCCTTCATCGTCGCGGCGATGTCGAAGAACTTGCGGATGCCGGACGGCTTGAGACCGGCCACGCGCTGCGAGAGTCGGCGTACTTCTGTGACTTCCTGCATCTAGCCTCCTGAGACGGGTTGGATTTGCCAGCGGGCTTCGGCCTCGAAAAAGGCCAGGTCGAAGGTGCGCTGGTCGCCGCGCTGAACGTGTCGAAACGCCTGCACCCGAAACCAGAGCGCCTCCGGCGTCCGCCACTGGGACAGGATGGTTGTAATTTCCAGGCGCTCTCCCTCCCATGTCAATGCGATTGGCCTTTCGGGGTAGGTAGAACTCGACAGGCATTCGACAATATCCATTGTAGGATAATCCTCTGAAAATTTGTAGGACAAGATGTCATCTTGTCCTACAACTGAAAAGCACTATTTGAGGATGACCGAACTATCGTCGCCGATGTTGAGGGTCAGCGGCGGATCGTCAGCGGAGTGGCCCCGGACCCGGGCCTGCCGGCCGATAAACGAGCCTGTCAAGGCGGCAGACTCCACCGTCGCCCCGGCCTCCAGGATGGAGTCTTCGATGCGGGCATTTCGGATGACGCAGTCTGCCCCGACCGAGGCGTACGGTCCGATGACTGAATTCTCAATCTCGGCGCTCTCGTGGATATAAACAGGGTTTACAAGTTGCACATTGGCAAGTTTACAGATTTCATCATCCCAACCTTCCAACTTGCCAACCTGCGAACCTTCCAACCTTCTAACCTGTAAACGTTCCAACAGATAGCGGTTGGTCTCCAACGTAGCCTCGATGGTGCCGGTATCCAGCCAGGCATCCACGACCTCGGTACGCATCTTCAGGCCATGCTCAATCATGATGTTGATGGCATGAGTGAGGAAGTATTCGCCCTTGAGCGCATCGCCGCGTTTCATTTGCTCTTCGATGGCTGAAACCAGGCGGCGGCTGTCATGGAAGTAGTAACATCCGACGACGACGCGATTGTTTTCCATCGTCTGCGGCTTCTCGACGAGGCGCGTCACCCAACCTTCGGCGTCCACCTCGGCCACGCCAAAGCGGCGCGGGTCCGGGACGGGCTTGACCCAGGCCACACCCTCGGGATCTTCCTCCGCCAGAAAGGAGAAGTCGGTCTCTATCAGCGTATCGGAGAAGCAGACGATCATCGGCCCGGAGAGGTGCTCACGCGCCAGCCAAAGGGCGTCGGATTGGCCCTTCATCGTCGGCTGGAGTACGTAGTGGACTTTCAATTCCGGGTAATGTTCTTGCATGAAGGGCGGGATCTGCGTCTCGCCCAGGCCGGGACTGTAGATGATGACGTACTCGACCGGCATCCGGTCCGGGACGGTGCGGAAGGAGTCCAGCAGGTGGTCCATCACCGTCTTCCCGGCCACGCTGACCAGCGGCTTGGGCTTGGACCAGGTCTGCGGCCTCATGCGCGTGGCCCATCCGGCGGTGGGAATGACGATCTTCAAGGTTTCGGTCATGTCTCTATTCTAACAAAGGAATGCCTGTTCGCGTCGAGGAGGAACCGAAGGAGGCTCATTCGACTTTTCCCAACACGAACGACAGCAGCAGCAGGCATAAAACCGCCAGGGTGATAAGGGTGTAAACCCGGTCCCTTTGGTAAATGAAGGCCAGGATTGAGACTGCTACGCGCGCTATCGGTGTGGCGATGAGCATCAGCAGCCCGACGATGACGATGGCCTGCCCGCGCAGGTCCTGCACCCCAGCCAGGACATCGCGCCAGGTGTAAGGAAAGGCGGCCCCTGCCTGGGTAAGGCGCTGCAACTCGGCGGACGAGGTGACATAGGAAGGGTGATGCACGAAACTGAGGATCGTGCCAATCAGAATAATCGTCAGGCTGGCAATGACACCCGTGCGAAGCAGGTTGCTGATAAGCAATTCCACACGCCGGACGCGCTCGTCCGCTTCTGGACCGGATGCCTGTGGTGAATGCCGAGAGGCCTTCATCCGCCTATTCCTTTCAAAAGCATCTGCACCGAGACCCATAACAGCACAGCCACAAAGACGACGCGGATCGTCGCGCTTTGCAGGCGTCCCAACAGGCGTGATCCCAAAGTTGCGCCCAGGAGAACGCCCAGCGCGACCGGCGCTGTGATGATGGGATTGATGTCGCCGCGCATGAAATAGACGCTTGCGCTGGCGGCCGCGGTAACGCCGATCATGAAATTGCTGGTGGCGGTCGAAACCTTGATGGGCAGGTGCATGGCCAGGTCCATGGCGGGCACCTTGAGCGCGCCCGAGCCGATGCCCAGCAGACCGCTCACCATGCCGGCGATGTACATCAGCCCCAGCCCAATGCGCGTATTGCGGACGCGGTAGTTGATTTCCTGGCCCTCGGCATCGTCGAAATAACTGCTGTGCAGGCGCAAATAATCAGCCCAGGGTGTTGCCCGGGCAATTTTTGTCTCCTCCGAAGCGGCGCGCCGTTTGCGGAGCATCATCAGCGCCGAGTAACCCAGGATCAATCCGAAGGTGATGTAAAGCCAGCGCACACTGAGCACACCGGCCAGATACGCCCCGGTCAGCGCGCCGGAGACAGTCGCCAACTCCAGCACCATGGCGACGCGCAGGTTGGTCATGCGTTCCCGCACATAGGCTGCGGCTGCGCCGCTGGAGGTGGCGATCACCGAGACAATGGAAGCACCGATGGCGTAGTGGATGTCGATTTTGAACAGCAGCGTCAGTACCGGGATCACAATGATGCCGCCGCCCAGACCGAGCAGTGAACCGAGAACGCCGGCAACGACCGAGATGATGAAAACCAGTAAATCAAATCCAAGAAGGGTCATGCGTTAAATCTTTTTCTCCAACTCTCCGACCACCTCTTCCATCAAGTCCGCCGCCCTCTTCAGCGTGGCCGCGTCGAAGGCGAACTTGGCCTCCGCCGCCTGGAAGAGTTCCGGCAGGGTCACCATGCCGCCCAGGGAGAGCGCCTTGCGGTAATCGGCCACGGCCTTCTTCTGGTCCTTGCGGGCGTTGCCGAAGATCTGCACCGCGCCCAGTTGCGCCAGGCCGTATTCCACGTAGTAGAACGGGATCTGGTGGATGTGCAGTTTGCGGTGCCAGCCGGTGTTCTTGACCTGCTCCAGTCCGGAATAGTCCACGCCGGGGATGAAGCGGTCCCACAGTTCGCCCCACTTGGCGTCGCAGAGGCGCGGGTCCGCGCCCGCCTGCGGGTTCTCGTAGACCCACTGCTGGAACGAGTCCACCACGGCCATGAACGGCCAGAACAGGAGCATTCCCTCCAGGTGTTCGATGCGGGAGCGAGCGGCATCGGCCTCCGAGTAGAACTCGGTCAGGTAGGGCGAGGCGAGCAGTTCCATGCCCATCGAGGCCACCTCGGCGAACTCCATCGGCACGGCCAGTTGCTGGATGTAGGGCACGTTGGCCGTCTCGAAGACGTGGAAGGCGTGCCCGGATTCATGCAGTGTCGTCATCACGTCCTCGTGGATGCCGACCGCGTTGACGAAGATGAACGGCTTGCGCAGCGAGGTATACGAAGTGCAATACGCGCCGGGAGCCTTGTTCTTGCGGTTGTCGAGGTCGGTCAGGCCGTCGGCCACCATGCTGTCGAAGTGCGTGCCCAGCGCCGGGTCCACTTTGTGGAAGATGGCCGAGGCCTGGGCCTTGAGTTCATCAATGGAGGTGAACGGCTTGAGGACGGGCGCGTCCGTAGCAGGGGAGGGACGAGAGTACCAGCCGTCCACCAGGTCCCACGGGCGGAGCGTATCCAGACCGAGGGCCTGCTGCCGCTTTTTATAGATTCTCGTTGCAGCCGGGACGACCACCTGCTCGATGGCCTCGGCGAAGGATTTGCAGTCTTCGGGGGTGTAGTCGAAGCGCAGTTTCTGCTGCCAGGTGTATTCGCGGAAGGACGGTTTCCCGGCGTTCTTTGCAATCCTGGCGCGCACGTCCATGAACTTGACCCACAGGTCGTTGATGGCTTCCATGTCCTCCAGTTGCCGTTTGGCCTTGGCCTGCCAGGCCTTCTCACGCCGGGCGCGGTCCGGCTGCTGGAAATTCATCGCCAGTTTGGTGAGCGTGATCTCCTCGCCCTCCCACTTGACCGTCTGAGCGCCGTAGATCTTGTCGTACTCGATGGCGAGTTTCTTTTCTTCGGAGAGCAGCGGCAGGTTGGACTCGCGGAATAGGTCGGCTTCGGCGCGCATGTTACGGAGAGGAATCTCGAACCCTTTGGGTTCCAGTTTGCTGGCGAGCAATTTCTCTTTGAGTTTCTGCTCGGCGGCCATGGCATTGGGGAAGATGCCGTCGAGGAACTTGTTCATGCGTTCGTCGGCTTCTTTATCTGCGGTATTGATGGACGTGGCGACCGCCAGGCGGGAGTACATCTCGTCCAGTTTCTCGCCGAGGCGCGTCCAATCGGTGAGCCATTCGTCCACGCTGGCGGCAGCCAGGGGACGGGCTTCCAGGTCTTTGTAATGCGGCTCAATCTCAGGCCAGGTCCAGGCGATGAGGGCTTCGGGGGTGGAGGGCAGGTTTTTGAGCATGGGGTCTCCTAATGTTATCGAAAAATCACCAGTAGCCATATCTTGGTGTTGTAGGTTTTTCCAGGTATTCCTGGATGCGGCGTTTGTGGCCGGGAGCAATATCGTCAGGCAAGTCGTTCAGAGGAAAGAGCTGGAGTTCCTGGATTTCGCCGTCGGTTTGACCGGTCAAAGTGAAATCGGTGCAGACGAAGACGGCGACGTGATCGTTCTTGAAATCGTAAAAATTGCTGTATGCGCCGAACAAATCCAGTTTTCCAAGTGTAGCGCCAACTTCTTCCTGCGCTTCTCGGCGGGCCGCTTCTTCGAGGGTTTCGTTGTGTTGTACGCCGCCGCCAACAAGGTACCAGCCGTTCTGGTACGTGGATTGTATCAGTAATACTTGCTCTCCTTGAATAAGCAGGAGACGCACTCCCACTGTAATCGGATGGGTGATCCGCCAGCGCAGGCGTTGGAGTTGATATAACAGACGAGGAAGGAATTTCATAGTTTCCGATAGATACACAGGTCACGCGTTCTATTCGCGTGACCTGCTTCTTACCTTTCATTTCTCACTTGTGGTTGACTATTTTTATATTTGCCAAACTCGCTACCATGCGCTTGATGCCCACGGACTCGAAGACCGCGTCCACGGTCTCGTCGCCGTCCTGCAGGCGGGCGTTGAGGACGATGCCCTCGCCCCAGATGGAGTGTTTGATACGCATTCCGGCGCGGA
The DNA here is from genome assembly GCA_040754355.1 of Chloroflexota bacterium. Classification (GTDB taxonomy): domain Bacteria; phylum Chloroflexota; class Anaerolineae; order Anaerolineales; family Villigracilaceae; genus UBA877. The sequence continues at coordinate 5,895 of JBFMCM010000240.1, forward strand.
ATTGTGTCTGGGACGGCGCGGCAGGTTTCGGCTCCGAGCGCAGCCAGGACGGGGAGGCGGCTTGCCGGGCGTCGCGGAACGAGCGGCCTGTCCGCGTTTGACCGGCGAGCAGTTCAGGCGGGATATCGTCCAGGTAGCGCGAGGGGAGGGTCTCTTCGCCATAGCCGCGTCCGCCGCGGCGCAGGGCGCGCAGCAGGTACAAACGGTCCTTGGCGCGGGTGATGCCCACGTAGAACAGCCGCCGCTCCTCTTCCATCGCCTCGGGGTCGTCGAACGAACGGCTGTGCGGCAGGATGCCGTCATCCAGGCCGACGATGAAGACGGTGCCGAACTCGAGGCCTTTGGCGGCGTGCAGGGTCAGCAGGGTGGGGGCGTTCTT
>JBFMCM010000241.1:0-3100 GCA_040754355.1 Chloroflexota bacterium
ATCCTGAAACGATCCAACTGCACCATAAACAAGCCTTCGCCCCCGACGGCAAGTCCATCCCATTAAGCGAAATCGCCCTCGATAGTCTGCACAGAAACGAACAGGAACAAATCATGGGCGTGGCGTCCTACGTCTCCCCTTCCTCCCCGCCGCCCTTTGCCGCCCAGTTCGCCGAAGTGACCGTGGACGCAGAGACCGGCATGGTCGTCGTGGACAAGTTGGTCATGGCGGTGGATAGCGGCGTGATCGTCAACCCGCTGACCGCCTCCGGCCAGATCGAAGGCGGGATGACCCAGGCTTTAGGTTATGCGGTCTGCGAGGAGATGGTCTACGACGAGAAAGGCCGCGCCCGTGAGCGCGACTTCGGCGACTACCACATTTTCCGCGCTGACGAAATGCCCGCGCTGGAAGCCATCTTCGTCGAGACCTTCGAGCCGACCCATCCCTTCGGCGTCAAGGCTGTGGCCGAGATCCCGATGGACGGGGTCGCCCCGGCAGTCGCCAACGCCATCCGCGACGCCCTCGGCGTGGAGGTGGACGAGAATCCGGTCACGCCGGAGAAGATATGGAGGGCATTGAAAAGTAGGAGCGCTTAGGGTAACATGTGAATGTCGCCTGGCTGCCATGAACTGGAATGTATTACCTTACCTGACACCCTATTTCGTCTCTTTTGTGATATCTGCTGGGATAGCCGTCACATGCTGGCGGCGCAGCGCCGTGAGAGGGGCGCGTCCATACGGCTGGGTCGCCTTTGGCCAGGCGCTTTGGACCTTCGGGTATATATTCGAACTTATCAACACTTCCCTGGAAGGCAAACATTTTTGGGACGATTTCCAATGGATTGGGGGGATGATTTCGCTGGTCGCTTTTCCGGGCGCTATTCTCGAATTTATAGGCTCTAAAATTGCGAAATCCAAATTCATCTGGGTGCTCCTGGCAACCGTACCGGCTCTTTTTCTAATCGCATTCCTGTTCGAGGATTTACACAACCTCATCCACGGAACGCTCCGGATTATTCCCGGTGAACCCTTTTCTGCCCTAGATTACGAGTTTGGGCCGATTTTCTGGACCATCATAGACTATACGACCATTAGCAGTCTGTTCTTTTTAGGGGTGCTCATCTGGAAATTGATTCGCCCCGAAAGACTATACCGGCCTCAAGTGGCCGTCATCCTCCTTGGCGCTGTCATTCCCCTGGTCGGCATTTTCCTGACCACTGCAGGAGTCCGCTTGAGTTTCCAGCGCGATACGACGCCGATCACCTTCGCCATCGGGAATATCGCCATTGCCTGGGGATTGCTGCGTTACCGCCTGTTCGAACTGGCGCCGATCGCCCGGGATGTCATTTTCGAGAACATGACCGATCCGGTCATCGTGCTGGACATCCAGGACCGCATCGTGGACATCAATCATGCTGCCCTGGCGTACATCGGCGAGAAGGCTTCCGATACAGTCGGGCGGACTGCCATGAAGGTGTTTTCTCAATGGCCCGAATTAATCGAACCTTTTTTAGAGAAATACCCGGAACGGGCCGAGGTAGCCGTAAAAGGTCACGGCAGGAATGACCATTTCGAGTTGAACATCTCGCCGCTGTCCAATACACAGGGGAGAATGATCGGCCGCGTCATTGTGGCCCGCAACATTACAGAGAGAAAAAGGCTCGAGCAGGCCTTGATTCAAATCAATGAAGACCTGGAACAACGCGTCGAAAATCGCACCCGCGACCTTGCAGAAGCCTACGATACGACCCTCGAGGGCTGGGCGCGCGCCCTCGAATTACGAGATGAGGAAACCGAGGGTCACAGCCGGCGCGTCACAGAGATGACCATGGAACTCGCGCAAGCCTTGAGTATCCCAACCGACCGACTCGACCATATCCACCGAGGCGCCATCCTGCACGACATCGGAAAGATGGCTTTCCCGGATGAAATTCTGCGAAAAACAGGACCTCTGGATAGCAAGGAACAGGAAATTGTCATGCAGCACCCGGCGATAGCCTATGAATTACTTGTACGCATCCCGTTCCTTCAAAAGGCCCTCGATATCCCCTATTGCCATCACGAAAAATGGGACGGTTCCGGCTATCCACGCGGCCTGAAAGGAGAACAGATTCCTCTCGCAGCGCGTATCTTCACCGTCGTGGATATTTGGGACGCCATCCAATCGGACCGCCCTTATAAAAGGGCCTGGTCGCGGGAAGAAGCAGTTAAATATATGCGGGAACAATCAGGGAAATACTTCGACCCCCAGGTTGTGAAGGCGTTCCTTAATCTGGTGGAAAAAGGCGAGATATAATTCCCCTCATGAATGAAATCTATATCATCGGGCATGTCAATCCGGATACCGACACCATCGCCGCGGCCATGGGCTACGCCTGGCTGCTGCGCGAACGCGACGGCGGGAACTTCATCCCTGCCCGCGCCGGGGCGGCCAATCCGCAGACCTCCTGGGTCTTAAAACGCCTGGGACTGGACGCGCCTGTTCTCCTGAACGACGCCTCGCCGCGCTTCGAGGCCGTGACCCGCCGCCTGGATACCGTCCTGCCCGAGGCTCCCCTGCGGGATGCCTGGGGCATCGCCTCGCGGACCTGGGGCCTGGCTCCCGTTGTGGACGCCGACGGCAAACCCTGCGGCCTGGTGACCGGCGCCAGCCTGTTTGCTTTTGTGAACGAGATGGTCGGTCCGAACCCGAAGCGCCAGGAGATGAAACTGGCTGAAATCCTGGATGCTCCCTGCCGCCAGGCTTGCAGCGAACGCGTCCCGCAGTTCCCGGCCAATGGTCGCATTCGCGATTACCTCAATAAGATTTTACGCGAAGAAGGCGACGACTTCTTCGTCGTGGACGAGTCCGGCCACTACGTGGGCATCTGCCGCCAGCGCGACCTGCTCAACCCGCCGCGCCTGAAACTCATCCTGGTGGACCACAACGAGCCGCGCCAGGCCATCGCCTCGCTGGAAGAGGCCGAACTGCTCGAAATCCTCGACCACCACCGCCTCGGCAACCCGTCCACGCACGTGCCGATCAAATTTACGGTGGACATCGTCGGCTCGACCTCCACCCTGGTCTCCGAGCAGATCGAGAAAGCCGGGTTGAGCGCCCC
>JBFMCM010000242.1:0-8096 GCA_040754355.1 Chloroflexota bacterium
ACTGGCCGTCGAGACCATCGAGTTCCCGCTCGACCTGACCCTCGAACTGGCCGACGAACTGGACCTTTCGGTCTGCCTCGACACTGGTCACGTACTGGCGGGTTTCCCCGGCTGGTTCGATTTCTTCGAGGTGCTGGAACGCCTCCTGCCGCGCCTGGCGGAAGTCCACATCCACGACTCGAAGAAGATGCCCGATGGACAACGCGGCTACGGCGAGGACCACAAGCCGCTCGGCACGCGCGACCTGGACCTCGGTCGTTTCCTGGATCGGCTGGCGGCAGCCAACTTCCAGGGTCCGCTGGTGTTTGAATTAACGGTGGACGAGGCTTTGGAGTCTTTGCAGGTGATCCGGTCCGTCCGGCCTTCAGCCATAGATAAACGCGGATGAACACAGATTGATATCCTTTTTATCTGTGTTCATCTGTGGCTAATTCAGAGGAGATGCCATGAAGAAGATTTCGTTCTTTCGCATGTTCGTCATCAGCCTGCTCGGTTTTGCCCTGACCTTTTCCTCCAATATCCAGGACCCGCCGCTGATGACCTTCAAGGTGCGCCAACTGACCGACCTGCCCAATACGGCCCTCGGTTTCCTCGGCTTCGTCGGGCTGCTGGTGGCAATGGCCGTCCAGCCCATCGTGGGCGTATTCTCCGACCGGGCGCAGACCAAACTCGGGCGCCGTCTGCCGTACATCATCGGCGGAGCGGTGCTGATCGCCGCCTCGCTGTTCCTGCTGGCCGCCGCGCCGGCCTTGTGGGTCTTGCTGCTGGGCGTCATCCTCATCCAGTTTTCCTCGAACATCCTGCAGGGACCGTGGCAGGCGCTCATCCCCGACCTGGTGCCCGAGTCCCAGCATGGACAGGCTTCCAGTCTGAAAGGTGTGATGGACATCATCGCCACCGTGGTGGGTGCCTTGGTGGCCGGGAAAATCCTCAGCGCCGGGATCGAACGCTGGGGCGATAATGGCGTCTACCTGGCGGCAGCCGCGCCGACGGTGGTCTTCTTCGTATTCGTGATCATCACCGCCATCTGGGCGCGCGAGAATCCGGAGGCTGTCCGCCAAACCGAATCGCCCGCCGCGAAAACGATCGGCGAGGCGCTCAAGGGCGCGTTCTACGTCAACTTCCGCGAGAACCGCATCTTCGGCTGGTGGTTTGCCAACCGCATCCTCTTCTGGGGTTCGTTCATTGCCATCAACGCGTTCCTGATCAATTACCTGGTGGATGTCATCAAGATGACCGAGGCCGAGGCTCAATCCTTTTACGGCAACCTGAAGATGATCCTGGGCGGGGCGCTCATCCTCCTGGCATTGGTCTCCGGTTGGCTTTCCGATAAAATTGGCCGCAAGCCGATCATGCTTGCTTCCGGCTTCGTCGCTTTTGCGGGGGCACTCCTGCTGCTCTTCGTGCGCGACCAAACGCTCATTACGGTGGCCGGCGCGATCATTGGCATGGCCATCGGGGCCTTCATCACGGTTTCCTGGGCGCTGGCCACCGACATTGTGCCGCGCGCCGAAACCGCCCGTTACCTGGGCATCGCCAATATTGCCACCTGCATCGGCTCAGGCGTGGCGCGCCTGTTGGGCGGGGTGCTGATTGACCCCATCAATCAAGCGCTTGGCTCCAGTTCATCGGGATACCTGCTCCTGTTTGCCCTGGCGACTTTCAGTTTCCTGGCCAGCGCGCTGGTCATCCTTCCCCTGCCGAACAAGAAGAAGGCATAACAATTTGCAGGTCACTCGAGGCGTGACCTGCATTTTTAATGCCAAACATGCTCTTCGATAAAAATGGTCAGGACGATTGTCCTGACCATCGAATTCACGCTGCCTTTTCGGACCCCGCGCCTGCCGCTGGCGCTGGGACCCTCTTCCCGGCCCGCAGGCCGAAGAACACGGCCAGGAAGTACGCCGCGTAGGCCAGCATCTCGGTCAGCGACGGGTTGCCGTTGTAGCCGAACAGGGCCTTCAGCAGTTCGCCGGCGATGGACTTCTCATCCAAAATGGCGTTCACGTCCCAGACATGCTCGACGATGGGCGGAATCCAGCCGACCTCGTTGAACTCATGGACGCCGTGCGCCACCAGCCCGGCGGCGAACAGGATGAGCAGGAAACCGGTCACCTGGAAGAAGCGCCGCAGGTCGAGGCGGACGCTGGTGGCAAAGACCGTTGCCCCGAGCAGGACGGCGGTGCCGAGTCCCAGCAGGGCGCCGAGCAGGGTCTGATAGGCGTCGGAGGCAAAGGCCGAGGCCGTCAGAAAGAGCGCCAGTTCCACACCCTCGCGCAGGACGGCGATAAAGGCCAGCAGGAACATCCCGCGTTTACCGGTCCGGGAAGCGCGCTGGACGCCAGATTCGAGATTACCCTTGATATAGCGTGCCTGGCGCGCCATCCAGAAGATCATCCAGGTCAACACCCCGGCGGCGATGAGCATGGTGAAGCCTTCGAAAACGGCCTCTGCCGAACCTTCGAGTGACAGGCCGAGGGCGTTCAGGCCGAAAGCGGCCGCGGTGCAGACTGCCAGCGCCGAAACGGTCCCGACCCAGACAGCAGGCGACAGGTCCTGGCGGCGCATCTGGCGCAGCGCACCCAAAACGATACCAATGATGAGGGCGGCTTCGAGTCCCTCACGGAGGGAAAGCAGGTAGGAGGGGAGCATGGAATACCTCTAAAGTAGTTATTTATGATATAAATTATCATAATTATTGTATCACTTCCGGGCGGAATCCATAGTGATTTAAGTCACGCGTTTGGAGTAGAATTATCATGGTGGACCGGCGGCTGCGGTTTGTGTCCACAATGCCAAGAGGAGGCTTTTATGAAGATCAATTTCAAAATGTGGGGCAAGGCTTTGTCCACTTTGGTCAAGATGGAATCGAAGGCCGAATGGGACAGCCTGGATATCATCTCGAAATGGTTCATCGCCACGCGCTCGGCGGTCACGACGGTCACAGTTTACTCCTGCATCATGGCCGGACTGCTGGCCTGGCGGGATGGGTACTTCGCCTGGCTGCCGTTCGTCGTCGTGACCCTGGGCCTGTTCCTCGCTCACGGCACGAACAACATCCTGAACGATTACACCGACTTCGGCCGCGGCGTGGACAAGGACGACTATTTTCGCATCCAGTACGGCGTCCACCCGCTGGTGCAGGGTTTCTGGACGAAGCAGCAGCAGATGCGCTGGTTCCTGGTCAGCGGGGTGCTGGCCAGCGCGGCGGGCATCTACTGCCTGTTCTATACCAACTTTTCACCCTACATCGTCGGCCTGTTCGCTTTTGGGGCGTTGATGGTGCTTTTCTACACCTGGCCGCTCAAGTACATCGGGCTGGGGGAACTCACCATCTTCCTCATCTGGGGACCGGTCTTTTTCGCCGGGGTGTATCTGGTGCTGGCCAAAGGCCTGTGGAGCGATACCATCTGGAACGTGGCGCTGGCAGGCGTGCCATTTGGCTTGAGCGTGGCCAGCATCAACGTGGGCAAGCACATTGACAAGATGGCCGACGACAAGCGCAAAGGGGTCGGCACCATGCCGGTCAAGATTGGTGAAAAGGCGGCCCGCTATGTCAACATGGCCTCCCTCATCCTGACTTATCTGACCATCGTCTACCTGATCTTCATCCCGCATTTCTTCACGCCGGTCATGCTGATCGTTTTCTTCGCCGGGAAGCGCGCCCTGCTGACCCTGGGCGTGCTGACCAGGCCGCGCCCCTCCGAGCCGCCCAAGGAATGGCCTGCCTGGCCGACCTGGTTCTCCGGTTTCGCTTTCTACCACAACCGCATGTTCGGCGGCCTGCTCATCCTCGGCATCCTGGCCGATACGTTGTTGCGCGTCTTCCTGCCCCAATTCTGGCCGCCATTGTGAACCGTTGTGGAACGAAAAGGAGTGCGAGCAGGCGTTGCGCGCCTGCTCGCACTCTTTTTTTCGAAATCACATTCCCTCCCGATGCGGGAAGGCGCTGCGCTGACAGGTTGAGCCTGTCGAAACCCTGTCGAAGCGAGGCCCCGGGGATAGGCTTTATGAAACGACGCCCAACTCCTTGCCCACTTTTGCAAACACTTCCAGCACCCGGTCGAGTTGGGCGTCGGTGTGGGTGGCCATGTAACTGGTGCGCAGCAACTGCATCCCCTGCGGGACGGCAGGTGCAACCACCGGGTTGACGAAGACGCCGTTCTCGAACAGGGCTTTCCAGAAGAGCAGCACTTTGGTGTTGTCGCCGATGAGGATGGGAATGATGGGCGTGGTGGAGGTGCCGATGTCGAATCCCAACTGGCGGTAACCGGTGCGCATCTTCTCGGCGATTTGCGCCAGGCGTTCCACGCGCTCGGGCTCGTCGCGCATGATGTGCAGGGAGGCCAGGGCCGCGGCCGCGTTCGCCGGGGGGATGCTGGCGCTGAAGATGAGCGAGCGCGCCTGGTGCTTGACGTAGTGCATGACCGTCTCGTCCCCGGCCACGAAGCCGCCCAGCGAAGCAAAGGACTTGCTGAAGGTGGACATGATCAGGTCCACCTCGCCGGTCAGGCCGAAGTGGGCTGCCGTGCCGCGTCCGCCGCCGAGCACGCCGACGGCGTGGGCGTCGTCCACCATCAGCCGCGCCCCGTATTTTTTGCAGACCGGCACCAGGTCTGGCAGCGGGACGATGTCGCCGCCCATGCTGTAGAGTCCGTCCACCACCACCAGGCGCCCGACGTCCTCCGGCAAGGCAGCCAGGATGCGTTCCAGGTCGGCCAGGTCGTTGTGACGGAAGCGCTTGACCTCGCCCCAGCCCAAGCGCGCCCCGTCCACGATGCTGGCATGGTCGTCCTTGTCGAGGATGACCACGTCCGAGCGCGAGACCAGGGCGCTGATGGCGCCCAAATTGGCCTGCATGCCGGTGGAAAAGACCAGGGCGGCCGGTTTGCCGACGAACTCGGCCAGTTCATGCTCCAACTGCTCGTGCAATTCCAGCGTCCCGTTCAGGAAGCGCGATCCGGTGCAGGAGGTGCCGAAGCGGTGGATGGCGTCAATGGCCGCCTGGCGGACGCGCGGGTCGGTGGTCAGGCCGAGGTAGTTGTTCGAGCCGCACATGATGAGCCGGTGGCCGCGGAAGACGGCCTCGGTACCCTCGCTCTCGGTCATCGGGATAAAGTAGGGATACAGCCCGGCGGCCATGGCCTCCTTGGCTGCTGTGTAATTGCTGCACTTCTCGAAAATGTCCATTATTCCTCCAAATTTGATGATCACACTTTTCTATGTTTTCGCCGCGCTTGCGACCACTGGTCATCCACCATTGAAAAGACGAGGTTGCCGAGCAACCTGACGAGATGGTACAGTACGTAGTTCGCCTTTCCCGGCAGAATGATATAACTTCCATGTTGCACGCCGTTTAGGATAGCCTTTGCCACCTGCTCTGGTGAAAGCAGACCAAAATGGAAAGGACCAATGCTGGCATCGTCCGATAACTGCTGGAGTTCTGGCGTTTTATTCTGTTTCTCGTAAGCCAATTGAGGCGTGTCGGTATCCGGCGGGAAGACCACCGAAACGCGGATGCCGTGCGGTTTCATCTCGGCGCGCAGCACGTCCGAAAAGCCGCGCACGGCGAATTTCGAGGGGCTATACGCCGCATAACCGGGCCCGGTCACGAACCCCGCCGCCGATGAGATGTTGACAATATGCCCGGAGCCGCGCCCAATCATGCCGGGCAGGATGGCCTTGACCACGTTGACCGTGCCGAAGTAATTGATGTCCATCATCTGGCGGAAGACGTCCAGCCCGAGGTCCTGGACGTAGCCCGGCTGGGTGACGCCGGCCGAATTGATGACCAGGTCGGGCAGGCCGTCGCGGCGGATGACTTCCTCAACCAGGCGGGCGGCCTGGGAGGCGTCGGACACATCGGCGGGGAACAGGCTGCAGGTCCGGCCAGTAGCGCTCTGGACCTCGGTCCCGGCAGCCGTTAAAACATCCTTCCGCCGTCCCGTAATCCAGACGCGCGCCCCCTGCGCGGCCAATTGTTTTGCCAGCGCCAGCCCGATGCCGCTGGAGCCGCCGGTGATGAGGGCGATTTTTCCGGTAAAGTAGGTTTTTTCTGTCATGGGTCGTTTCCTGGAAGTGGAATAGATTACCTGAGCCAAAAAAGTTGTTGCGCCCTTGCGAGCAGCCTCCCTGAGCGAAGCGACTGAAAGGAACGCAGTCGAAGGGTCTGCGAAGCAATCTCCGCGCTGGCAAGGGGATTGCTTCCCTTCGATAAGGCTTCGACAGGCTCAGCCCAGCGACTCAGGGCAGGCGTCGGGTTTCGGTACGGCCTCCGGCCTACTCAACCCTCCTCGCAATGACACGGTAAGCCATATCCCTGTCACATAATAAAACAGTGACAACCGGTGAAAGTTGTCACCGTTTTCGAGGAATTTCTCAGGTTAATGCGGACTGAACCTAAAGGGCGCTTTGCGAAGCCCGCACTCCAAAACTTAGAGGGTGTTAAGCCCTTATAGCCACAGATGAACACAGATAAAAAGGATTTCAGCGACTAAAAGACAACCTACACATCAAGAAAATCAGTGTTCATCTGTGTTTATCTGTGGTTTCTTATGACTTATAACAGTCCCTTAGAGTTTATACAACTCGCCATACTTCGTGCGCAGGTAGGTGATGTATGGTTCGATGCTGATTTCGGACCCGGTAACGCGCTTGACCAGTTCGGGGGCGGTGAATTTTCGCCCATGCTGGTAGATGTTTTCGATCAGCCACTTGTGCAGGGTCTCGAACTTGCCCTGTTTCATTTCAGCCGGGATTTCGGGATGGGCTTTGAGCGCCTGGGCGTAGAACTGGGCGCCCATGACGTTGCCGAGGGTGTAGCCCTGGAAGACGCCGCCAATGACGCCGGCATACCAGTGAATATCCTGCAGGACGCCGTCCTTGTCATCGGGAGGAACGATGCCGAGGTCGGCCTGGAAGCGTTCGCGCCAGGCCTCGGGCAGGTCCTTGACCGCCAGCGTACCCTCCAGCAGGGACAGTTCGAACTCGAAGCGCAGCATGACGTGCAGGTTGTAGGTCACCTCGTCGGCGTCGGTGCGGATGAGCGACTTCTCGACCTTGTTGATGGCGCGGTAGAAAGCGTCGAGCGAGACGCCCTTCAACTGCTCCGGGAAGGCTTTTTGCAGTTTGGGGAAGAAGTATTCCCAGAAGCCGCGGCTGCGCCCGACGACGTTCTCCCACAGGCGCGACTGGCTCTCGTGGACGCCGGCCGAGGTGCCGTTTGCCAGGGGGGTGCCGTCGAATTTCATGTCCACGCCCTGCTCGTACATGGCGTGACCGGCTTCGTGGATGTTGCTAAACAGGCACTCGCCGAGATAGTTTTCCTTGACGCGGGTGGTGATGCGCACATCGCCGATGGAGAAGGAGGTGGTGAAGGGATGGTGGGTCTTGTCGAGGCGGCCGCGATTGAAGTCGTAGCCCATCTGGCGGACGACTTCTTCGCAAAAGGCCATCTGCTCTTTTTCGGGGAAATGCTTACGGATGCAGACGTCGTCGGCCGGTTCCTGGGAGGTGATGGCCTGGACGATGGGCACCTGCGCAGCCCGCAGGTCGGCGAAGAGGCTGCGCACCGAAGCGGCTTTCATGCCGTAGTCGGCGAAGTCAATCAGCGGATCGGCGATGTGCTCATAGCCTGGGAAGAAATTCGCCAGTTCGCGGCTCAGGTCGAGGGTCTTTTCGAGGTTCGGGCGGACCCTGGCAAAATCGTTCGCCGGACGCGCCTCGGCCCACAGCATGTAGGTCTCGGAAACGTGGGCGTTGAAGCGGGCGGTGAACTCGGGCGGGATGCGGCTGGCGCGTTCGTAGTCGCGGCGCGCGACGCGGATCAGGCTGGCATCGTCATGGTCGAAGGGCAGGCTCTCCTCGTAGGAATGCAGGTCATCGAGCAATTTGCCAATTTTTGGATCAATGGATTTCTCCTGAGCGACTTTGGCAAGGGTGGCCAACTGGCGGCCGCGCGCCGGCCCGCCGCCCTGCGGCATGTAGGTTAACTGGTCCCAGCCCAGGACGGCCGCAGCGTTATTCAGGTCGCTGACTTCGGCGAGGCGGGTTTTGAGTTCGGCGAACTTGGTTTCTGTTTCAGACACAGGTGTCTC
>JBFMCM010000243.1:0-2051 GCA_040754355.1 Chloroflexota bacterium
AAGCCAAGTCCCTCCCGCCCAGCGGTGAACATGGCCCAGAGCGGCGCGCAGGCGCGGGCTTGCACGCCTATCATTTTAGGTATATCATTAATTATATTATTGGCTATGCGCAATGCTTCAAATCCGTGCGCCAAACCAAGCAACAGTCCCCCCTGCCCCGCCGGGACGATCACCGAGCCTGGCATCCGATTCCCAAGCTGCTCGAATATCTCGTAGGCGGCTGTGGCATAGCCGGGAAGATTAACGGGCAGACACGCATGGCTGGCATAGACCGCACCCCCCTGCGCTTCACGCCGGACGGCCTCCGCCACTTCCGAGCGGCTGCCGGGGACTAGGACTATGTCCGCGCCGAGGGCCTCGATCTGGCGTCGCTTCGGGCCTGAGGCTGAGGCTGGGATGAAAATGTGTGCCTTGATCCCGACACGAGCGGCATAGGCAGCGAAGGAAGCACCGGCATTGCCAGAGGAGTCCTCCACGGCAGCGATCACGCCGCGCAACTTGAGCCAGGCCGCGATGAGCGCGGAGCCTCGGTCCTTGAAGGAGCCGGTCGGGTTGAGGAATTCACACTTGAAAGCAAGTTCCCGCCCGAAAGCCTTTGCCCATAAGAGAGGGGTATTCCCCTCGCCAAGGGAGACAGGTTCAAAGTCAGCAGGCAGCCCGAAAGTGGCACGATAGCACCAGACGCCAGGCTGGGTGCGGTCAATCGCAGACGGGTCGAAGGTCCAGAGGGAGGCGAAATCGTAGATGCCGCCGCAGACAGGACAGTTGTATGGCAAGCCTTCATCGGGATAGGGTCGTCCGCAGTTGGTGCAGGAAATCTTCGGTTGCAAGTTGCAGGTTCCAAGTTGGCAAATTTCAGGTGAACGAGACTAACTATTCGCCTGATTTCAGATGATGTTCGCCTTCGATCCAGAATTCACCCTCCGGACCGACCTCTTTCTTCCAGACCGGAACGATTTCTTTGACCCGGTCAATCCCGTAGCGCGCCGCCTCGAACACACCTGTGTGACGGTGGGCCGCGGTGCAGGCCACCAGAATAGTAGGAGTCTGCGGATAGAGCCGTCCGACGCGCTGGACGATGACGATGCCTTGAAGGTCGGCCCATCTCTGACGCATCTCGTCCGCTATCTGGCGCAGGACGGCCTCGGCCATTGGCTGGTAGGCCTCGTATTCGAGGTAGGTAGTCTGGCGGGTTCCGCTGTGGTGCGTGACACCGCGCACCATGCCGCTGAACATGGCCGCCGCGCCGGTGGTTGGGAGGGTGATCTGCGCAAGCAAGAAATCGAGGTCGAGAGGGTCTGCGGTGATGGAGACGATCGTCGGTAAGTTTGTTTCCATGTTTACGTTACTGGTTCACAGGTTGACAGGTTGGCAGGTTTACAGGAGGCAGGTCATCCGCCGCTGACGGGAGGGAAGAAGGCAATTTCGGCATTTTCAGGGATGACTTGCTCGTCCGCTGCGTACGAGCGGTTGATGGCGGCCATCATCGAGTCTTTGACTTTTTCGAGGCGCGGGTAGGTTTTGACCAGCGTCTCGGTCAATCCCTGAATGGTCGTTCCAACGGGGATTTCGAGTTCGAGGCTGCGCGCCCCAACATAATCGCGCAGGGTGGCAAACAATAAAATCGTTACGCGGTTCATGTTTCCTCTAAATAATAGGCGGACGCCGTCCGCCCCTACGGATTGACAATATCGCCGGATTTACCGCCATGTTTTTCGACCAGGCGGATGTTCTGGATTTTCATTGTTTTTTCGGCGGCCTTGGCCATGTCGTAGACTGTCAACGCGGCCACCGAGACGGCAGTGAGCGCCTCCATTTCAACGCCGGTCTTGCCGGTGGTCTTGACCGAAGTGGTGATGACCACGCCGGGCAGGGCGTCATCGAGGGACAGGATCACTTCGGCGTGGGTAATGGGCAGGGGATGGCAGAGCGGGATCAGGTCCGAGGTCCGCTTGGCGGCGGCGATGCCGGCAATCTGGGCCACGGTCAATACGTCACCTTTTTTGATCGCCCCGGCGCGGATCAAATCCAGGGTCGCTTTTTTCATGACC
>JBFMCM010000244.1:0-3820 GCA_040754355.1 Chloroflexota bacterium
GCTCGTGTTCCTCCTCTCCGCTTGCAGTCTGCCCGATGGGACGCCCAGCGGCGATCCCTGCGTGCAGGGCAATTGGGTCATGCCGACCGGCGACCTGGATATCCTGATGGCTACCCTGGTGCCATTACCCAACTTGCGGGTGACCGCAGGGGAATTATTGATGTCGTTCGATAGCGAGGCCTTCAGTTACCTCTCCTACGGCTTTATCCTTCACATTGACATGGATGAAGAGCAATGGATGGAAGCCACAGCCAGCTTCGAGAACACCGGCACCTTCTTTGCCAGTGAAGGTGAAATCACATTCTCAAGCGTCGGTTCCGAATCCGAAATTTCTAGTTGGACCGGATATGATCACGGTGAAACAATAACGGTTCCCGGGTCGGGTCCTCAGCTCACTTTTACATTACCAGGAACCACCACTTACCGGTGTTCGGACGAATACTTGGAACTTGATTCCCCCCATCCCACCCTCGGGACCATCGTTTACCTATTCACACGCAGGCCATAACGCACAAACCGGGGCAGGTTGGTTGACCTGCCCCGTTCTTTTGGGGCTGGTATTTGCACGAAAACCCGGTAAAATCGTGGCAGAACCCGGAGCCTGCCATGACTGAATCCCCTGCCAATTCCCCGCGCTGGAGCGCCATCACCAAGTTGACCGTCTCGCTGACGATCATCGTCATCCTGGGCGCGCTGCTCGTCCGCTTCCACGGACTGCTTGGTCCGGTGTTCTTCGCCTTCATTGTGGCCTACCTCCTGCACCCGGTCATCGCCTTCATCACCCGCAAAACGCCCCTTTCCTGGAAACTCACCGTCAGCCTGGTCTATCTCGTCTTCGTCGCCATCCTGATCACCCTCCTGACCCTGAGCGGCGTGGAACTCGTCCAGCAGGTGCAAAACCTGATCATTACCATTCAAGAGTATGTGGACAAACTGCCGGAATATATTCAGCAAATCGCCAACTGGAAGTTCTCGATCGGTCCCTTCGTGCTCGACTTTGCCGGTTTCGACTGGGAACTGATCGGCAATCAAGTGCTTGCCTATGTGGAACCGGCCCTCGGTCAGATCGGGTCGGTAGTTGGCTCATTAGCCACCAGCGCGGCGGCCACCATCGGCTGGATCATTTTCATCATCATCGTCTCCTACTTCTTCCTGTTCGAGAGCGGCGGCCTGCGCGAGCGCATCATCCACGTCAACATCCCAGTGTATGCCGAGGACATCCGCATCATGGGGGAGAAACTGAGCAGCATCTGGAATGCATTTCTGCGCGGCCAGATTATCATCTTCTTCCTGACCGCCATTGTCTACGCCATCTTCTTGGGCGCCCTGGGCGTACGTTATGCCCTGGTGCTGGCGCTCATTACCGGCTTCGCCAATTTCATCCCATACGTCGGCCCGGCCATCAACTGGGTGGTGCTCGGCCTGGTCACGTACTTCCAGCCTTACAATTTCTTCGGTCTCTCTCCGTTCGCCTACATGGCCATTATTATCATCGTGGCAATTTTGATAGACCAGGTCTTCAATAATCTCATCAATCCGCGCATCATGGCGAGCGCCCTCAAGGTCCATCCGGCCTTCGTGCTCATCGCTGCCCTGCTGGCGGCCAACCTGATCGGCGTGATCGGCGTCATCATCGCCGCGCCCCTGCTGGCAACCGCCCAATTGGTGGGGGGTTACATCGTCCGCAAGATGCTCGACCGCGACCCCTGGCCGCCGGAGGAAGCGGCCCCGCCCCCGCCGCGGATCACGCCGGCTTGGGTGAAGAGACTCTTCCGGCGCCGGAAGCAGGCCGCGGGCGCCGCGCTGAGCGTGCCGAAGCGTCCGGACCCGAAACCTGCCCGTAAAAAATCCAAGTAGCCGCCAGGCCGAATCGACGCGCCTCGCGCCGGGATTCCCGGAGGCGGCGCGTCCGCGTTCCAGAAAAGGTTAAGGAAAAAATCCCGGCAAAGTCCGTATAATGGAATTAATTACAAAGGAGGTGTTATGTCAAAAACAGTCGAACCCCGCACCGAGACGATTACCGAGACCGAGAATTACCTGGCTTGGAAGGCCGAAGAACCCGATGGCGAGACCACCTATCACCTCGAACTCAATAACATCACCCTGCATTTCTTCCGCGAAGAGTGGGACGAGTTCCTAGAATTGGTCAAGCATCTGAAATAGAGAATGACGCCCCATCTATCGAGAGAGTATGTGTCGTTGCGAGCGAGCGTTCCCCAGCGAGCGAAGCAATCTCCTCACCGGAAAGGGGACTGCTTCGTCGGGCACAAAGCGCCCTCCTCGCAGCGACACTGAGTGTCGCGCTTTTCATCGAGTGCCAAAATGAAGCATTTCAATGCCATTACCGACGTCCCCGGGATCGAAGTCGGTCATGCCCAGGACAATGATGCCTTAACGGGAGTCACCGTGGTATTGTGCCGCAAAGGCGCAACCGGCGGGGTGGACGTGCGCGGCTCAGCCCCCGGCACGCGCGAGACCGACTTGCTGGACCCGGTCAACTTGGTGGAAAAGGTCCACGCCATCACACTGGCAGGCGGCTCGGCCTTCGGGCTGGACGCGGCCTCGGGCGTCGTCCGTTGGCTGGAGGAGCAGGGCATCGGCTTCAAGACCGGCGCGGCGCGCGTCCCCATCGTCCCGGCGGCGATATTGTACGACCTGGCGATCGGCCGCGCCGACGTGCGCCCGGAGGCGGCCATGGGTTACGCGGCTGCGGCCGCGGCACGCTCCGGGCCGGTGGCCGCGGGCAACGCCGGCGCGGGGACAGGCGCCTCGGTGGGGAAGATTTTCGGCATGGCCGGGGCGATGAAATCCGGCCTCGGCACAGCCAGCATTGTCATCGGGGGCGGCGTGGTTGTGGGGGCGATTGTGGCGGTCAATGCCTTTGGCGATGTGATTGACCCAAAGAGCGGTGAAATCATCGCCGGGGCGCGGCCGGTGAAGATTGGGCCGCTGAAGATGGGCGGTGAAGGCAGATTTGCCGATACCTTGAAGGTCATGCAGACCTTCCCCGGGCGGCAGATTATGCGCCTTGCCATGGGGCGGAACACGGTCATCGGCGTGGTGGCAGCCAACGTGAAGTTCAGCAAGGCGGAGGCCACGAAAATGGCGCAAATGGCGCAGGACGGCGTGGCGCGCACGGTCCGCCCGGCGCACACCATGCTGGACGGGGACACGATCTTCGCTCTCGCCACCGGGGGCAAGAGGGCGGATGTGAGCACTGTCGGCGCGTACGCGGCCGAGGCGCTGGCGCAGGCAGTCATTCGGGCGGTGCAGGCGGCGGGTCCGGCGGGAGGCTTGCCAGGAATAAAATAATAGGGACACGGCGTCGCCGTGTCCCAACGTTGATGGGGGATATTTTATTTATTTGCGGCGTCTGCGGCCCTTGAGTTCGTCTCTCAGGAAGAAACTCAACACCACGCTGACTGCGGTGGTAACCAGCGAACCCAGGAAGGCGCTCCAGAACCAGGGGTCGGCCAGGGTGAAGCCGACGTGGAACTGCGAGCCGATCCAGCCAGTCAGGGCGAAGAGCAGGGCGTTGATGACGAAGGTGAACAGGCCGAGGGTCAGGATGATGAGCAGGCAGGAAAGCGCCTTGGCGGGCGGACGCAGGATGGCGTTGACCAGGCCAAAGATGAGCGCCAGCCAGATGATATTTACCCAACTGCCTTGCAAGGTGATGTAATTGGGCAGCAGGATGATGGCCACGTAGAGGGCAACGGCGTTGATGGCCCAGCGTAAGATCAGTCTCATAGTGAACTCCTTTCGGTAAATTATCGTGTCATCTCAATAACTTGGGGAGCGGGGGTGTGTGGGCGGCGGA
>JBFMCM010000245.1:0-18263 GCA_040754355.1 Chloroflexota bacterium
GTCGGCAGCCATGGCCGAGAGGCCGGCGGCGTGCAGATGCAGGTAGGGGACCGATTCGCCGCGCTGGCGCAGGCTGGCTTCGAGGGCCTCGCGCACCGACAGGGGGTCTATTTCGGGCGGCTCTTTCTCGTCCCGCAGGAAAGCGCGCCGCCGCCAGGTGATCTGCACGGCGTCGTGGCGTGTGCGCAGGGCCAGGCCTTCTAAATCGAAACCGGCGCCCGCAGCGGCCAGCAGGGCGGCGGAGAGGAAAGCCGGTTCCGGTTCTGCCAGCAGGGCGAACAGGGGGGTATTGAGCGGCAGGTCGGAGGAGACGTTTTTCAGGGCGGCATAAAGGGCAGCGGTGTGCCAGTTCCAATCGTAGCGGCGGCGGCGCAGGACCGACTTGAACGGGGCGGCCGCGGCGCGGCCCCACAACCAACCGGCCCACAAGGCTGAGAGGGTCCAGAAAGCCTGATTGGGACGCGGCAGGGCTGTGACGACGGCCCCTGGCTGGAGGGCTTTGAGGGCGGGGACCAGGGCGCGTACGGGACCCTCGAACACATACACCCCGCCCGCTGCGTGCCGGACCTCGGGACTGCCTCCGTCAGGAGAAGCAGCCGCCCAGTCTGACGTTGGGACGGGCGGCTCCGCGCCCCAGCGGTTCACGGCTCGCTCCAGTGCCAGCCAGACGTTCTTTTCCAGGAAACGCGGCGGGACGGTCAACTGTTTGGGGCGTGGGCGCTCGGTGGGATGCGGCCAAAGGGCGCTGGCCTCGTCGCAGGCGGCCAGGATGAGTGCCAGCAGGGCGCGGCGGCGTTCTTTTGGCAGGCTCAGGCTGAAACTATCCAGTTTGTTGATGATGGTGATGAGGGCATAAACAGCGCGCGGTAGGTAGCATTCGAGGGCCTGATCAGCGTAGTGGCGGTCAGGGTCATCGGGCGCGGCAACGCGTTCCAGGGCGCGGGCGCGGTGCAGGCTGTCGGTGGCAGTGATGCGGGTGGCGCGTTCCAGATCGGCATCGGCGGCGGGGAATTCACCGCCCTCACCGCACGGGCAGCGGAAAATGCGCCCGGAGGGGACCGAGGCTCCTTTTTCCCAGATAAAGGCCCCGGCAGGGACCTGACGCTGGCACTTGCTGCATGTTGTCAGGTAGAGGGATTGGAGGTGGGTCTCGAGGCGTTCCTCGCCTTTGCGCGTGGCGGCCAGTTCCGAGAGGGCGGCGCGCAATTCCTCGATGGAGGGAGGGGTGGCCGTCAGTTCGAGCAGGAGACGGGTGACCGGATTGTTAATGGCCACCAGCACACTTTTCCCGGCGCGCGCCATTTCCACGTCCAGGGCGGGCGCGGCGCCGAAGGGGTCCAGCACCCACTCGCCGGTGACGGCATGACGGTCCAGAAAGGCTGCGCTGACGCCTCCCGCCACCGGAGGCAGGAAACGCGCCAACGGGCGGGAGTCTTCACTTTCATCCCCTGGAATGAAAGGGAGGAAGTCCATCAACTGTTAGTATAACGATTCGAGGGGAAAAAACAAGCCGTCCGTGAGGTCCGAACAACCCGTTTTCTAGCCGCGGATTGCGCGGATTTTCGCTGAGAAGCCCCTAAAAATCCGCGCAATCCGTGTAAATTCGCTGCTAATGTTTTTGAACATTCTGTCTGTCAAGCAAGCCAGAGACTGGCCTCATAAGGCATCAGGACAATCTCTTGCTGCGCAAGAGAAACGGGATCTTTCCCGCTGATGAGCAACTGTTCTTTCAGATGAATGCCGGATGGAATTGAAAAAACTTGCCGCTTTTTACTGAAATTGAGTATCACCAGGATGGTCTGTTCCTGGCTTTTTCGCAGGTAGGCGAGGATGTCACGGGTGGCAGCGACAGGCTCGAGGTCCCCGCGGCGCAGGGCAGGATGGGACTTGCGCAGGGCGATCAAGGCTTTGGTGAAGTTGAACAGCGAATCAGGTTTAGTTTGCTGCCTTTTGACATTGCGGGTTAGATAGTTTGGATGCACCCTCAGCCAGGGTCTGGCCGGTGAAAATCCGGCGTTGGGAGAGTCATCCCACTGCATCGGGGAGCGGCAGCCGTCACGGCCTTTGTAGATCGGCCAATATTTCTTGCCTGGAGGGTCGAGGATTTCGCTGCGTTTGAGCGGGACGTCCCGCATCCCGATTTCTTCTCCCTGGTAGAGGAAGGGGGTGCCGCGCAGGGTCAGCAGGAGGGTCATGACAATTTTTGCCATGCGGTCATCTTCCCCACGGCAGTAGCGGCTGGCGGCGCGCGGCAGGTCGTGGTTGCTCATCACCGTCGTCGGCCAGACGCCTGCGGCGTTGAAAATAGCCTCGCGAGCCAGCACCTTTTTCATGATCCAGCGCGGGTTCCAGGTATGAATGCGCAGGGCCTCGAGGATTTCTGAAGTGTGCGAGGTAAAGTCGAAACTGAATGCGGCGTGCAGTTTATCCGGTCCGCAATACGAGACGGTTTTCTCCGGGGTGGCGAAGTAGGTCTCACCGACAGCGTACCGTTCGGGGTAGGAGTCGAGCAGGAGGCGGAGTTCGTTCAGCAGGGGCATCATTTCCGGCTGGTCAATATCATGGATGTGCTGTTGGCGGTCGAAGGCGCGCAGGCCGAATTTGGATGGGTTGTCCGGGAAATCGGGGTGCTTGAAGTAGGCGTTGAAGACATCCAGGCGGAAGCCGTCCGCGCCGCGCTTCAGCCAGAAGCGGAAAACGTCCAACTGGGCTCTGCGGACCTCGGGATTGCGCCAGTTCACATCCGGCTGCTCGCGGGTGAACAGGTGCAGGTAATATTCGCCGGTGGCTGGGTCGTATTCCCAGGCCCTACCGCCAAAGGAGGCTTGCCAGTTGTTTGGGACCCCGCCCCTCTCTTTCTCTTCCCCCATTTTCGGAGAACATGGGGGGAGACGGAGGGGGGCGGGAGGCCTCCAAATATACCAATCCCTCTTCGGGTTATTGCGGCTGGAACGGGATTCGACGAACCAGGGATGCTGGTCGGAGGTGTGATTCATGACCATGTCGAGCAGGATATGCAGTCCGCGCTGGTGGGCCTGTTCTACTAACCGGTCGAAGTCGGCCAATGTACCGAAGCGCGGGTCCACGTTGCAGTAGTCGCTGATATCGTAGCCGAAATCCTTATCGGGGGTTGGGTAGATGGGAGAAAGCCAGATACCGTCTATTCCCAGCCCTGCCAGGTAGTCGAGTTTGGCGGTGATGCCTGGCAGGTCGCCGAGGCCGTCGCGGTTGCTGTCGGCAAAGGAACGCGGGTAGATTTGGTAGATGACCCCATCCCGCCACCACAAATATGCATCCATGTTTACACCTCGTTGTTGGGATGTTTTGATTCTACCCATTTTCCCCTTTCTGTGTTAAAAGAATAATAGCCTAAAATTTCTTTCACGTGTTTTAGACAATTGTGCTATCATAAGCCTGCATGAATACGACTTCCGAACGCATCCTGTTGGTGGGGAACGACCCCGATATTGACGATCTGGTGGCAAGACAGGCGCTCCAGCCGCTGGGCTACCAGGTCCAGAAGGCGACCGATGTCAATGTTGCCATTTCAGAAGTGGCCCGTTTCGGCCCCGACCTGGTGATCGCCGACCTGAACCTGCCCGGCCTGAGCGGCAAGGACCTGTTGGTGGCGTTGAATTCCCAGGGTTTGCAGATTCCGGTCATCGTGATAGCCCGCAAGGGAGAGGAACAAAATGTCATCCAGGCATTCCGCCTGGGAGCCGGGGACTACCTGCTCTGGCCGGTGCGAGAGGCGGAAGTGGTGGCGGCGACCGAACGCGCCCTCAAACAGGTGCGCGAACGCCGCGCCCGCCAGCGTCTCGACCAGCAATTGAAGGATACGAACCAGGAACTCCAGCGCCGGGTGCGTGAATTGACCACCATTTTTGCGGTCGGCAAGGCAGTCATCTCGATTACCGACCAACGCGTGCTGTTCGATAACCTCGTCGAGGGAATGGTTAACGTGACCGACGCCGATTTCGGCTGGCTGTTGTTGCGTGAAGACCGCACGCGGACCTTTCTCCTGGCAGCCCACCGCAACCTGCCGGAGGCCTGGGCCGCCAGGCTTGGCCAGCAGTTGGACGACGGGGTCAGTTCATTGGTGGCGCTTTCAGGCGAAACGCTGGCCATCAACGGTGAACCGCTCAAGCAGTTCAAGGTAGCCTCGCTGGGACAATCGGCGGTGGTGGTGCCGGTCAAGGTTCAGCAGGCGGTGATCGGGCTGCTGGTCTTTGTCCGCAAGGCCGATCTGCCGTTCGATAAGAATATGCAGTCGCTGCTGGAGGCGGTGGCTGATTATGCTTCGGTTTCCCTGGTCAATGCGCGTCTTTTTCGCGCCATCCAGGAGACCGCCGAAGCGGCGCAGACAGGCGAGCAATCCAAGCGTGAGCAACTTCAAGCGATGTGCCAGGAATTGAACGCCATCTTGCAGCCAGCGACATATCCCATTGAGTTGTTGTTGGACGGAAAAATGGGGAAGTTATCTTCCGAACAAAAGCAGGCGCTCAGGTCGGTGCGAGACGCTTTGCAGGGCGCGGTTACACTTGTGACCGAGGACTCGCCGACGAAGCCGGCGGGCAGACCGATGAAGAAGTAGTGGTTTTGAATGCCGAAAGAAGATTTGGTCTTACTTGCCCTTGGTAATGAGGAGATCCAACGCCTGTTCGAACGGGCGCTGGCGGCGGCTTCCTATCGGGTGGCGGTGGTTACCGAGCGCAGTTCCCTCGAACGGGTGCTCCAGGAGGCCTCCCCGGCGCTGATTATCGTCAGCCAGTATTTCGACAACACTGATGGGATAGGTGTGGCCGCCAACTTGCTGGAGCGTTTCCCGACTCTGCCGGTGCTCCTGTTCGTCAGCAACGAGACACCTGATGCGGTACGGAAGGCGCTGCATGTTGGCGTCAGCGACTGCCTGTTCGCCCCGCTGAAGGTTGACGATATCATGCAGACGGTCGAGAACAGCGTCCGGCGCGCCAACCGCCTAGGCGACTGGACCCGGCGCGAGGTCCGGCGCACGACCGCCTCGCTCCGGCAGCGGGTGGACGAGTTGCAGAAATTCGACACCATCCTGAATCACATTGATGATGGGGTCATCATCCTGGACGAGATGATGAACATCCTGCTCATCAATCCGGCGGCGCGGCGCGCTTTCGGCATCTGGAAAGACGAGGACCTGATCGGGAAACCGGTCCTGGAGGTCTTTACCCACCCGGAACTGCGCGCCCTGGTCAGCGGCGGAACCAGTAAGGCTCTGCCGCACCACGAGATCAACTTCGAGGATGGACGCGCGCTTTCGGCTCAATATACGTACATCCCGAAGGTGGGTACGGCCATTACCATGCAGGATATTACCTACCTCAAGCAGATTGATCGTTTGAAAAGCGAATTTGTCAGCACGGTCTCACACGACCTGCGTTCTCCGCTGACGGCCATCATGGGGTATGTGGATTTGCTGGAACGGGTGGGGACGATCAATGACCAGCAGCGGGAATTCGTGCGGCGGGTGCAAGTCAGTGTGCAGAGCATCACTTCGCTGGTGAACGATTTACTGGAATTGGGCCGTATCGAGACCGGGCTGGACGACCAGAAGGAATTGGTGCCGGTGGAGGGGATAATCCGCTATTCTCTGGAAAATTTCTCCGGCCAGATCGTCGAGAAACGGTTGGACGTGGTGACCGAGTTGCCGGAGAATGTGCTGTCGCTGCGCGGCAACCCCGTCCGCTTGCGTCAGTTGCTGGACAATTTGGTGGGAAACGCCATCAAGTACACGCCGGAGGGGGGCAAGGTGCGTGTGGAAGCCGAATTGCAGAACGACCAGATCATCCTGCGGGTGGAAGACAGCGGCCCGGGCATCCCGCCGGCCGACCAGCCGCACATTTTCGAGAAGTTCTACCGCGCCAGCAATGTACCGCAGGGGGTGGGCGGCTCTGGGCTGGGACTGGCGATCGTCAAGTCCATCGTGGACAACCACGGCGGGCGCATCTGGGTCGAGTCCGTGCTGGGACAAGGCTCCACGTTCACGGTAGTCCTGCCAGTAGGGGAGGGACAGAAGTAACAGAAGCAAAACCAACAGGATAGAAAAAGCGACGCTCAGGCGCCGCTTTTTTTTTATATATTCGGTTTATTTACATAGCAGAGAAAAAAGTCTTCGCGTATGATTTCGCTATGGCACGGCAGCGTTCCTCGTCAAGCGGCTGGACCTTTTCTGGGAGGGGAAAGAAACCCGGTGCCAACATGGCGAACATGATCGCAGAGATGACCTGCGACAACAGGAAGCGGATCTGGCCGGGGTCCTTGCCTGGGTATTCCGCCATCGCCCCCTCTACCAACCGCTCGAAAACCCGCACGATGGCCAGCGCACCGGGCGAGTCGTAACGTTTCTCGACCACCGCAGCGTACAGGTGGGCAGTGGAAATGCCCGGGAAGCGCGTTGCTCCGTCAATCAGGTAAAAGAAAACATCCTCGAGAACAGCCTGGAAGGGACTATCCTGTTCGTCAATGGCGACGAAAACATCTTCCATCATGTGGCGGATGGTCATCATCAGCGCCTCGGCGACCAATTCGTCCTTGGAGCGGAAATAGTAGTTAATCGAAGCCACGTTCGTCCCAGCCTCCTCGGCGATTTTGCGGGTGGTCAGTTTGTCAATCCCGTATTTCTCGATGCAAGTTGCCACGGCTTCCAGGATGAGTTGGCGGGCTGATGTTTTGGTCATAGTGGTTTTATACCACACATCCGGGCTGAAATATTCCACAGCCGAGTGGCAGTTTCAGGGTCGAGTGCGAGCGGATTGGGATCTTTAGGCTGGCAATGCTTCCAGTAGATATCTATAGCATCCTGGATAGACGGTTCGGTAGCCAGGAATACCACCCCTCCTGCTGACTCCTGAGGAGAAATTCCGCCCTGCCGGCGGCGTGCCCAAATCCAGCGGGCCAATAGAGGATTATTCTTAAAGCCCAATTCAGTAAAAACCAGCCCTGGATCCGCGGCGAATGCTCGCACTGTGGAATCCAACCCAAAGCGCCGGTTCAGTTCGGCAGTGAAGAGTACATTGCAGAGTTTGGTCTGCTTGTAGGCTAATAAACTATTGTAATGACGCCGTAATTGGATGTCTTTCCAATTCAATTTCGTGTGATAGTGTGACCCAGAACTGACTGTGACGACTCGGGCAGATGACGAAGCCTGGAGCAAGGGGAGGAGTAAGTGGGTAAGCAGGAACGGGGCAAGGTGGTTGACCGCCCACTGCATCTCGAATCCCTCGGCAGTCAAGGTCTGGTAAAAGGTGAACGTCCCGGCATTGTTGACCAGTCCATCGAGGCGCAGGATTTTCCTCGCCGATAACTCCTCCCACAACGCCGCAGCCAGGAGACGGATCTGCGACTGGAGGGCCAGATCCGCGACCAGGCAGCACGCCCTGGCCTCCGGGTGTGCAGCCTTCAGTTGTTCCTCTGTCAGCGCGCAGCGCTCTGGGTCGCGCCCTACCCCGACCACGAACGCTCCCTGACGGGCGAGTTGTTCCGCAACCGCCAGCCCAATCCCCGACGTGGCCCCAGTTACGATATATGTTTTTTGCATTATTTTCTCCTTCTCGTTATCTTAATCTTTATCCGCGATTTTGTCAACTGTTTTATACAAATGTTTCAAACAATTGTTTGACAAAATCCGGATTCCGCGGTATATTCTCGCGGAGACTGTAAACCTTTGTGAGAATGAGTAGAAGGAGCAACCTGGTGAAACCACTAGTTCTAATCACTGGCGCGACCGGCGGATTGGGCAAAGCCTTTGCCGTCGAATGCGCCAGCCGCGGCTGGGACCTGTTCCTGACCGACCTGGAGGCTGACTGTTTGGAGGCGCTCGCTGGGGGTTTGCGTCAGGCTTATGAGGTAGGGGTGAGAGTCTATCCTTGTGATCTGACTGACACCTCCTGCCGTCTGGGGTTGTTCGAGCGGATTGGCATGTATAAATTCTGGATTTTAATTAATGTCGCAGGACTTGACTGTGAGGGTATTTTTCAGGACAGGTCTCGCGACGAGATCTTGGGCATCGTCCGCCTGAACATCGAGGCAACGTTGGATGTCACCCATGCCATGCTGGCGAGCATGACCCGGGAGGAAACTTTTCACATCATCAATGTCGCCAGCCTGGCGGCCTTCTACCCAATGCCGGTCAAGGCAACCTATGCTGCTTCCAAGCGTTTCCTGCTTGATTTTTCCCTGGCGTTGCGGGACGAGGTGCGTGAACTGGGTGGGACGGTGACAGCGCTGTGTCCAGCCGGGATGCCGACCACACACGGCTGTATCGAGGCTATCGAGTCGCAGGGATTGGTGGGCCAACTGACCACACTCGACATCGGGCAGATTGCCGCCCAGACGGTCGAAGCCGCTTTGAAAGGACAGGCAATCATCATCCCCGGCCTTCTGAACCAGATTATACGCTTTCTCGGTGGTCTGTTGCCGGCGGTCAGCGTGGCGGGTTTGGTCGGCCGCAGGTGGCGAACGACGAGCAAAAAGCGCCTTTTGACAACCGAAGCATAAAATGTACCGAGTGAAAGGAGACATATGAAAACACGAACCAACGCCTCGATATCAATAAAGGAATCCACTTTTCCTTTGAAGGATCGTTTTTCATTTCTTTGGCTGCTCATCGGCCTCATCCTGCTCGTTTTCTCGAATGGCAGATGGATGGTCCCACTCGCCGACTGGATCGCACCGGCCTTTTTGCTGCGCTTCCTGCGCACCCAGCGCGTCGGGATCGGCTTGCTGGCGGGCTACCTGGTCAATGCCATTGCTTTCTACTTCCAATGGGCACCGGCTTTCAAAGATGCCGGGGAAATGTTCGGACTCTACACTGCTGCCTTCGGCTTGCTGGTATTCCTCCCCTATGCGGTTGACCGGCTGCTGAGGCCGTTTGTCCGGGGATTTACGGCGAGTCTGGTATTTCCATTGGCTTGGGTGACCACAGAATACCTGTTGCATTTGATTCTGCCGTTAGGAACTTTCTTCTCCCTCGCTTATACACAGCACATGAACCTGCCCTTGCTTCAGGTCATGAGTATCACCGGCTTGTGGGGCGTTACCTTCCTGGTGGCGTGGTTCTCAAGTGTGACCAACTACGTCTGGGAGAACGGATTCCAGGTCGGTAAGGCTTGGAAAGGCGCGGCAGCCTACGGGTCCGTGATGCTGACGGTCCTCTTCTTTGGAGGTCTGCGACTGGCGCTCTTCCCTCCATCTGGACAAACCGTTCAAGTGTCCGTTCTGACCTCCAATATCGAGGCAAATATAATTCCTGATGATACCAGCGATTTACACGCTCGCCTGGTGGCAGGTACACTGACAGAAACTGATCGGCAGGAGATGACACAGACGATGGAACAGGTGAACAATGACTTATTGGAAAGAACTCAAGTGCAAGCCTGGGCTGGAAGCAAGATCATCACTTGGTCAGAATATAACGCTTCCGTTTTCGAGGATGACGAACAGGCATTCCTCGACCGCTGCCGTCAACTGGCGCGTGATGAACAAATATATCTTGTATTTCCCCTGCTCACCATCCAGCCGGACCCGAACCTGCGTCCTGTGCCCAACCAATTGGTCGAAAACAAGTCGGTGATGATCACCCCGGAGGGTGAAATCGCCTACGAGTATGTCAAAGCCAACCTGTTGATCGGTTGGGAAATGGAATACGCCATCCCCGGACCCGGACAAATCTTGACGATTGATTCTCCCTACGGGAGGCTTTCCAGCGTTATCTGCCTGGACATGGATTTTCCCAACTTCATGCGCCAGGCCGGTCAGCAGGGCGTGGATATCATGCTGAGCGGCGCGGTAGATGGATCACCGGCTACGGGTGGAAACCCGTATCATTCCATCATGGCATCCTACCGGGCAATCGAGGAGGGATTCTCCCTTGCACGGGGAGGCGATGCCGCCCGGGACCTGGCGGTAGACTACCAGGGTCATATCCTTGGCAGGAGCGATTTTTTCACCACTGAAGACCATACGGTCATTGCTCAACTCCCCATCGAAGGAACCCGCACACTCTATTCTGCCTTGGGCGATTTCTTCCCTTGGCTGTGTATGCTTTGCTTGGCCGGGTTTGCAATTACCCCCCTCATTCGCAGATTGCGACGAAAATATCAGGCCATTTGAGACCGGGATGTTCCTCATAAGGTGATGTAAACCACTGTCTGTTATAATTTCTCCCGTTGGAAAAAACATTAACGGGAGAAATTTCTATGTCCTTCAAAATCACCTTTGGCACGGACGGCTGGCGCGGGGTCATCGCCGAAGACTACACCTTCGACAACGTCCGGCGCTGTGCGCAGGGGTATGCTTCGTACATGCTCGAAAAAGGCAGGGCCGGGCAGTGGATCGTCGTCGGGCACGACAAGCGTTTCTCCAGCGAGCATTTCGCCGCCGCGGTAGCCGAGGTGCTGACGGGCAACGGTTTCAAGGTCTATCTCACGGACGGGGCCACGCCGACCCCGGTCATCGCCTTCGCGGTCGTGGACAAGGGCGCCTGCGGCGCGGTCAACATCACCGCCTCGCACAACCCGCCCACAGATAACGGCTTCAAGGTCCGGGACGAGACGGGCGGCGCGATTGACCCGGATGGTTTAAAGCGCATCGAAAGTTTAATCCCTGAGGACATCGCCGATGTTCGACGTTCGACCTTCAACGAAGCAATAAAAGATGGCGCGATTGTAAAATTCGATGCCGCTACCCCCTACATCAATCACATCAACGAACTGATTGAACTCCAGCCCATCAAGGATGCCGGCCTGACCTTGCTGGTGGACTGCATGTGGGGCAACGGTGCCGGGTATTTCCCGCGTCTCCTGAACGGAGGCAAGACCAGGGTCATCGAGATCCACAACGAACGGAACCCCTGGTTTCCTGAAATGAAGCGCCCCGAGCCCATCCGTCCGAACATTGACGTCGGCCTGAAGGCCACCCTCGAAAACCACGCCGACATCCTGCTCATCTTGGACGGCGACGCCGACCGCTGCGGCATCGGCGACGAGAACGGCGAGTTCATCAACCAATTGCGCGTCTACGCCCTGCTGGCTTATTACCTGCTCGAAGTGCGCGGCCAGCGCGGCGACATCGTCAAGACCCTTTCCACCACCGGCATGTTGAACAAACTCGGCCAGATGTACGGCGTCCCGGTCCACGAGACTGGGGTGGGTTTCAAGTATGTGGCCCCCAAGATGACCGAAACGAACGCCCTGATCGGCGGCGAAGAGAGCGGCGGCTACGCCTTCCGCGGCAACGTCCCCGAGCGCGACGGCATCCTGGCGGGCCTGTACATGCTCGACTTCATGGTGCGCACCGGCAAGAAACCCACCCACTTGCTCAGGATGCTTTTCGACAAACTCGGCGCGGAATATTTTTACGACCGGGTGGACACCCCCTTCAGCGGCGACCGCAAGGATCGCGAAGCCGCCATCCTGGCTGCCAAGCCCAAAACCATCGGCGGGCTGAAGGTTACCGAACTCATCACGATTGACGGCTTCCAGTTCAAACTCGAAGACGGCGGCTGGCTGCTCATCCGCTTCTCCGGCACCGAGCCGATCATGCGCGTCTACTGCGAGACGACGCACAAGGACAAGGTGCAGGCCATCCTTCAAGATGGTTTGAAGGTTGCGGGATTGAAATAAGTGCGTGTTTCTGTGTCACGTGTTCCACTGTCACGTAACTTCGCGTCACGCGGCATGGGACAACTTGGCACGGGAACACGGTAACACATGATACTGACCGACACCCACTGCCATTTGGACTTCGACAAATTCGACGCCGACCGGGCTGACGTGCTGTTGCGCGCCCAGCAGGCCGGCGTTGCACGTATCTTGATTCCCGGCACCTCCTGGACCTCGAGCCTGTCTGCCGTAAAACTGGCCGAGAGCCACCCGATGCTGTTCGCTGCCATCGGCGTCCACCCGACCGAGACGTCAAATGTCGAACGTCGAACGTCAGGCATTGGATATTCGACTTTGGACGCTTTCCGGGATCTGGCGTGCAATCCTAAAGTCATAGCGATTGGTGAAATCGGCTTGGATTACTATTGGGACGCGGCTCCGCACGACCTCCAGCAGCGTGTTCTGAGAGAGCAACTCGATTTAGCCGCCGACCTGGAACTCCCGGTCGTGATCCATTGCCGCGAAAAAGGAGATGCCGCTGACGGCCCGTGCGCGTCAGACTTGATGAAGGTCCTCGAGGAATGGGCAAACAGGCTTGGGCGGGGAAAGAGTCCGCTGGCTGAACGGCCTGGAGTGCTGCATTCATTCTCGGGGAGGCGTGAAACGGCACAGCGGGCTATCGGTCTCAATTTCTACATCGGCGTCACCGGTCCGGTTGCGTACCGGAAAGATCGCCAGGAATTGATTGCTTCGCTTCCACTCGAACATCTGCTCATCGAGACCGACGCCCCATACCTAACCCCCTCACCCCTGCGCCCCTCTCCCGGTGGGAGAGGGGAGGGGGTGAGGGTACGCAACGAGCCTGCCTTTGTGCGCTTGATTGCTGATAAAATAGCGGCGTTGCATTCGTGCAGCCCGGAACAGGCCGCGGCGGTCACCTCCGCCAATGCCCAGCGGCTTTTCGGCTGGAAAGATTGATTTGAGCACCCCGCCCTTTTTCTCCTACGTTCAGGACGACATGCAGCAGGTGGAGACCCTGATGCGCTGTCAGGGAGCCGACTGCCACCCCGACCTGCGCGCCGCGCTGGAGCATCTGCTGGCGGCGGGCGGCAAACGCATCCGCCCGACCCTCGGCCTGCTGACCGGCCGGATGCTGGACGCGCCGCATGAGCGTCTGATCACCCTGGCGGCGGCTGTGGAACTCTTGCACACTGCCACCCTGGTCCACGACGACCTGATTGATGGGGCCATGCTGCGGCGCGGCATCCAGACCCTGAACGCGCAGTGGTCGCCTCCGGCCACCGTGCTGACCGGCGACTTCGTCTTTGCCCGGGCTGCCAAACTGGCCGCCGAGACCGACCACCTGCCCCTGATGCGGTTGTTTGCCGAGACGCTGGCGGTGATCGTCAATGGGGAGTTGACACAACTGTTTGCAGCGCGCGGGGTTGCCAACCGGGAAAACTATTTCAAGCGCATCTATGCCAAAACGGCCTCGCTGATCGAGATGACCACCCGCGCCGCGGCGATGATTTCCCCCGTTGATGAAACTGTGGTGGAGGCCATGCGGTCGTTCGGATACCATTTGGGGATTGCGTTCCAGATTGTGGACGATGTGCTGGATTTTACCGGCGAGCAGGCCGAGGTGGGCAAGCCGGTCGGCTCGGACCTGTTGCAGGGGTTGGTGACGCTCCCGACGTTGTATTACCTGGAAGCGCATCCCGACGAGCCGGCAGTCCTAACATTGTTAGACGGGCGTTATTTGTTGGAACGCGAGAGGATGGAAAATTTAGTGCAGGCAATACGAGAAAGCGATGCCACTCACCTGGCTCTCGAGGAAGCGAAGGCCTCTATCAACCAGGCGCTGCTTTTTCTGTCTTCCATCCCGGACGGTAAGGAGAAGCGTGCGTTGAAAGACTTGGCGCTTTATATTGTGAATCGGCGAATCTAAAAAGGCCGGAATGCTGACGAGCAATCCGGCCTTTTTTTATTCAACTTTCTTTCTCGATGATATTTTTCAGGAAGACATCCGTAATCGCGGGATCGAACAGAATGCCGCCATTTTCCCGGATGAATTTCGTCGCCGCCTTTTTTGTCCACGCCTTTCGATAAGGGCGATCAGAAATCAACGCGTCCCAGACGTCCACCACAGCGAACAAACGTGCCGCCAGAGGTATTTCCTCGCCGCGCAATCCGCGCGGATAGCCCTTGCCGTTCCAGCGCTCATGATGGCAGTAGGGGATATCCATGGCCGGGCGCAGGTAGGTAATCGGATAGAGCATTTCGTTGGCGAAGGCGGGATGGCGGCGCATTACCTGCCATTCTGCTTCCGTCAATGCCCCGGCTTTGTTGAGGATATTGTCGGGTACACCCATCTTGCCGATGTCGTGCAGGAGCGCCCCACGCCGGATGTGGACCAGGTCTGGGTCGCTGACACCCATTAATTGCGCCAATTGGAGGGTCAAATCAGTCACGCGCTGGGTATGGCCCTCGGTCTCCCGGTCGCGCAGGTCGAGCGCTTTCGACCAGCCTTCGATGGTGGCATCGTAGGCCAGCGCCAGGTCCACGTTGCTTTTCTGGAGTTCCTCGAACAGGACGGAATTATCAATGGCAATGGCGGCCTGCCCGGCCAGGGTTTCGAGGAAACTTTTCCAGTCTGCGTCCGGGTCGAGGGCCGTGCGGTGGAAAATTTCCATCACGCCTTTCACCTGGCCTTTGGCAATCAGTGGGACGCAGAAGTACGATATAAAATGTTCATTCGGAAGGTTCAAAAGGCGCTTGGATTGGGTATCGTCGCTGATATTTGGTACGTATATCGTTGACCGTGTGCGCACCGACCTGCCGGCGATATCGTCGCCGATATGCACTTGCCAGTACTTGACCGCTTCGGTGCGGAACCCGGAACTGGCGCCATGGTAGAGGCTTTGCGTGCGCGGGTTGAGGAG
Source organism: Chloroflexota bacterium (assembly GCA_040754355.1). Taxonomy (GTDB): domain Bacteria; phylum Chloroflexota; class Anaerolineae; order Anaerolineales; family Villigracilaceae; genus UBA877. Next base: position 14,576 of record JBFMCM010000245.1, read on the forward strand.
CAGAACGTCAACGGCATCAACTTTTAACTGGGAAAGAATATGATCAATCAATATACTCAAGGTGACGCGCAGATCGAGGATGGTGTTGATGGCCATGTCAATCGCACGCAAAGATGCCAGTCTTTGGATCTGACGCTGGGTTTGGTCATAAAGATCAGCCCGGCGGATTGCATTGCCTGCAATCTCGCACAGGGTGGTAAGCAGGTGAACCTCTTCGGGTTGAATCTGGCGAGGTAATTGGACAGCAAAGAACAGGACGCCAATGGTCTCCTGGAGGGTGCGGATGGGAACACAGGCGCCGCCCCAACCGGGAGGGATCAAAGAGCGGGCTGTCTCGCGGGTGAGAGGATCGGAAGCAAATTCCTTCGAGACGATTGCCTGCCCAGATTGGAAGGTGGTACCGGCGATCCCCTCGCCGGAAGGGATGGGCGATTCACTTACGGTTGTGAACCAGCCGCGGGAGACAGCTTCCTTCAGCATCTGTTTTGAGGAGTCATATAGCCAGATTGCGCCTGCGTCTGATTGCAAGACGCTCAGGGTCTCATCCAACAATCTAGGGAGCATATCCGGGATGGTTTGCGCCTCCCGCAGGGTAGTGGAAATGCGATTGACCATTTCCAGTTCTGTCAGGCGTTGGTGGGTTTCGTTATACAGACGCGCGTTCTCGATTGCCACGGCGGCATGGGCGGAAAGCATTTCAAGCAGGGACTGGTCTTCTTCCGTGTAGGCATGTGACTGATAGGATTGGGCGGATAACATGCCGATGACTTTTTCTCCCAACCGCATGGGTACCGCCAGAATCGATCTGACCTCTTCCTCCTCTCCGAAATGAATCCCTTTGGGCAGTTGCTCCTTGAGCAGGTCATGAACGATGATTGCATTCCCGCTTGCAATGACTTCGCTGGACAAGCCGGCCCCGACCGGGGAACGGGCGGCCGGCCAGCGTCCACTTTTATCGTAGAGATAGGCGGCTAGGATTTCGTCCTTGCCTTCGTCAAGCAATGAAATGACGAAGGCTTCAGCAGGCATCAAGCGTTCGGCGGCTTGATGAACCGCCTCATAGACCTGTTCCGGGTTCGTAGCAGCCTGTGCAATTTCCTGGCTGGCACGGTGTAGAACCGCACGCCTTTCGGCAGCCTGCAGAGCCTGTGTATAAAGTCGTGTGTTTTCCAGAGCGGCGGCAACCTGGCTGGCAAAGACGGTTGCCAGGCGGGCACTTTCTTCGTTGAAATGCTGTTCGTGGATGCTGTCTACTGCCAGCATCCCAATCACCTCGTTCTTGACGATGAGCGGTACACCCAGCCAGGAGCGGATATGATTATGCGGCTCCTGCGTGAAAGGAGGATATTGTTCGGGGGCATTCCCCAGAATCAGAGGTTGCCGCTTCTGCATCACCTCCGTGTTCGGGTTTTCACCAGGGACAGGGAAACGCACTCCCAGCACATTCTCCGGCTTCGGCCAGCCTCGCCCGCCGACGATTTCCAGGTAACCTTGCCGTTGGATTTGAACCGAGGCGCTGTCGTAGGTTACGACCCGTTCCAGTTGTTCGAGGATAAGTTGGATGGATTGTTCGGGGTCCAGGGTGGAGGCAACTACCGAAACCGCCTCCCGCAGGATTTCTGCCTCCTGGCGGCGGCTTTGTTCTAATTCGAAAAGGCGTGCATTTTCGATGGCAATGGCCATGTGCTGGGCTAATGCCTGCGCCACGCGCACATTGTCCTTGGTGAAGAAACCCGTGGAAGCGCTGTCGGCCATCAGGGTGCCGATCATTTTTGTGCGGGCGATGATGGGGACGGCCAGGAACGAACGCACATGCTCGGCGCCGGGCACCCAGATCCACCCCGGATGCTTGCGCACGTCCGCGATGGTCACAGGCTTGAGGTCTCGCGACATCTGTTCCAGTATGGGGCTGTCTTTCAATAAACTATGCGCCGCTTGGCTGGTCATCTTTTCGTCTGTAAAATTCATGCCGGCGACGAGTTCTGGCTGACCAGTTGCTCCCAGGAGAAGCACCGAGGCGGTGTCAAAAGTTAACACGTGTCTCAATTGATCCAACATCAGCCTGAACACTTCATTGACGTCCAGGCTTGCACTGACAACCTGGGCAACCTTTCGCAATGCCTCGGCTTCCTGTCGGCGGGCTTGTTCAGCCTCATAAAGGCGGGCGTTATCAATCGCAATGGCGGCCTGATATGCAAAGGCTTGGACCAGGGCTGCACTTTCCCCATTGTAGATGGCCGGTTGGCGGTTATCGAGGGTGATATAACCGATTACATTCCCCCGTGCAATTAGCGGCACACCCATCCAGCCGCGCACATAGTCGGTGCCGGCCCATTTCTGGAAGCGCAGGTCACGGCTGGCATCTGCCAGGATAATCGGCCGCTTCGTGCGCTTGGTTTGGCTGAACAATTGGTCTTTTGCAGGGAAAGTCAGGTTAATGACCCGATCTGGGTTGGCAAATCCTTGCACGGCTACCAAGCGTAATCGGTTGCCCTCTAATAGCATAACACTGGCGCTGTCGTATGGGACGACTTGCTTCAATGAAATCAGGATTGTATCCAAAACCTGTTTGAGATCCAACGAGGAGGACATGGTCTCGGCAGCCTTGCGTAAGGTCTCGGCCTCCTGACGGCGCCGGCGCTCGGCCTCATACAATCGGGCATTTTCAACCGCCATCGCAGCCGTGTAGGCAAAATTTTGTGCAAGGATGGCTTTTTCGCCTGTATATGCGTTGGTATGGCGGCTGTCCAAAGAGATGTAGCCGATCACATTGTCCCGGGCAATCAAAGGGACAGCCATCCAGCCACGAATATATTGGGTTCCCTCCCATATTTCGAAGCGCGGGTCAGACTGGGCGTCTTCCATGACCAAAGGTTTGTGTGAATCCACCAGTTGTTGCCATTTTTCTGTCTTGGCAAAGCGTTTCCCGATAATGCCATACCCTTCAGGTAGACCGCGCCCGGCGACTATTTCCAATTGGTCTGTGCCTTCCTGCTCGAGGACGACGGAAGCGCTGTCGAAGGGGATGACCCTGCTCAAGGAGGCTAAAATCGCATCCAGAACATCGCTCAGCGCCAGAGAAGAGGTAACCACAGCCACGGAATGGCGCAATGTCTCGGCTTCCTGACGGCGGGTGTGTTCCGCCTCGAACAGACTCAATTTTTGGATGGCAATCGCCAGTGAGCCGGCAATGGTCATGAACAGGCGTTCGTCTTCTGGACTGAAATAATTCAGGTAACGGCTTTCCGCATTGATCACCCCCAGCAGTTCCTCCCCTGCTTTGATCGGGACACAGATTTCGGACCTCATTCCCGGTGTCACAGCAATATAGCGTTTTTCTTTGCGGACATCACCCACCCGATATGGACTTCTGGTCTCGGCAACATGCCCGGTTATCCCCTGGCCAAGAGGGGTGGAGAAAGGTTCAAGTTTCTTATTGCCTTCGTAGTAGGTGGAGTGAACGGACAGCACTTTCTCCTGGCTATCGTACAGCAGTACGCCAAAATTATCCAGGGAAAATGTCTCCGTGATAATTTCTGTCACCCGTTCGAGCAAGTCGTCAATCAGAATCGCCTCGGCACCAGCCTGGGCGACGGCGTGCAGGATGGTCAATTCCTTTAGTTGCCGCTGGAGCGCCTCCTCGGCCTTTTTTCGCTCGGTGATATCCTGTGCTAATGCGATAACGACT
>JBFMCM010000246.1:0-4620 GCA_040754355.1 Chloroflexota bacterium
GCAGAGTTCCACCGCCTGGTACACCAGCGCAGATATCAATGTGCGTTACATGGCCGGGCAGGATGAGGCGGATATCGCCAGGAAATTTACCGAGGACATTGCCGGGAAGCAATATTTCCTGGTGACTATGTTCGGGGAATTCGCGGACCAGCCTATTATCAAGGATTATTTGTACAGCCATTACCCAATTTATGCAGAGACCGACGAATATATCATCTTCGACCTTCAGCACCCTCTGGAAAAACAACCCTGACCGTATGACTGCTCCCGAAAAACCCCGACCTTTCTTCAAGCCTTGGCAGACCACTCTGCTGGTTGCGGTCTTGTTCTGTACCGCGCTGGGCATTCGTCTGTATGACCTGACCGATCTGCCCAATGATTTCTATATGGTGCGCCAGTATCGCGGCCTGTTGATGGCGCGCGGCATGTATTATGCCGGCTTGGATGACGCCGAGGAATGGCAACGTCAAGTTGCGGTTTCCCAATGGCAGAGCGAAAGCCTGATTGAACCACCCATTCTGGAAGGATTGGTTGCCCTGACGTATCGTGTTATTGGGGAGCATATTTGGGTGGGACGTGTCTACTCTTCCCTCTTCTGGCTGGCAGGCGGACTGGCGCTTTTACTGCTGGCCAAAGACCTCTCCCTGCGTATGGGCGGCTTGATTGGGCTGGCCTATTATCTCATCCTGCCCTTCGGCGTCATTGCCAGCCGCACCTTCATGCCCGATCCGTTGATGACGGCCTTGATGGCCTGGTCTATTTGGGCGCTGCATCGCTGGGAAATGCGCCGCACCTGGAAAACGGCCATCCTGGCTGGCGTGCTGACCGGGCTGGCCATCCTGGTTAAGTCAGTCATCGTCTTCCCTCTCCTCGGCGCGGCCGCGGGACTCCTCCTCAGCCGCCTCTCGTTCAGAAAAATTTTCCTCGATTGGCAGATTTGGGCTGTTGCCGGGATCACTGCTTTGCCAACAGTCATCTACTATGTCTACGGTCTTTTCATCGAAGGCAGCCTCGGCGGACAATTTTCGCTGCGGTTCTTTCCAGACCTGCTGACCGATCCGTCATTCTATGCCCGCTGGTTGTTCATGATGGCCGGTTTTGGCGGCTTCCTGGCTCTATTCCTGGCCTGGATCGGTACGCTGCTTTTTCGCAACCGCGCAACTCTCCTCATGGTCATCGGCTTGTGGGTCGGGTATGTCATCTACGGCCTGGTATTTCCCTATCATTTCTTGACCCACGATTACTACCACCTGCCCCTCGTTACCATCATCGCAATTGGGCTGATTCCATCCGCAGAAATCTTTATCGAGCAAATCGGCAGGCACATGGTCAGCGCAGGAACGGACCGAAGCACAAGATGGGGGCGGGCCGCCTTGGTCGGCCTGCTTCTGTTTGCCGTCGCCATGAAGATGTGGGAATCGCGCAATACCATGGCGCGTGATAGTTACCGTCATGAAGTAGCCTACTGGCAGGAACTCGGTCAGGTCATTGGGCACGACAAAAATATCATCGAACTTGCTGGTGACTACGGCGTCCGATTGGCCTACTTCGGCTGGGTCAGCGGGAGGCAGTGGCCGATGACCGCGGATGTGTATCTGCGGGCGCTTGCTGGTCAGGGACAGCCTGATTTTTCCGAGACGTTCGCTGAGCAGACGGAGGGAATGAACCTCTTTGTCGTTACGTCCCTCCCTGAATTGGAGAACCAACCAGAGTTGAGTCAATATCTGGCTGCCCATTACCCCCTGATTTCAGAAGGGGATGGCTATCTTATATACGATTTAAGGCCCTGATGACCGATCAATTACCGCTGGTCACAATAGTGACTCCCTCCTACAATCAAGCAGAGTATCTCGAAGCCACCATCCGTTCCGTGCTGGAACAGGATTACCCGTGCCTCGAATATTTCATCATGGACGGAGGCTCAACCGATGGCAGCCTCGACATCATTAAGAAATACGCTTCTCGGCTGGCTGGCTGGGTTTCAGAGAAAGATCAGGGCCAAACGGATGCCATCAACAAGGGCTTCGCTCGCGCCAACGGTGAAATCCTCGCCTGGCTCAACTCGGACGACACCTACGAACCTGGCGCGGTCCGCGCCGCGGTTGAGGTTTTACGCAGCCGGCCCAAGGTCGGGATGGTGTACGGCGAGGCAAATTATATAGACGAGACTGGGCGCGATATTGGCCGCTTCCCAGCCGCCCAGACAGATTACATGCGCCTTCGGCGCGGTTACGTCCACATTCCCCAGCAGGCCGCCTTCTGGCGGGCAGAACTGTGGAAGCAGGTCGGTCCGCTCGATCCGTCGTTCTATTTTGCCATGGACTATGACCTGTGGGTGCGCTTGGCGCGCATCTCCAGCCTGCTGTATTTACCCGGACAAGTCTGGGCAAATTTCCGTTTGCATTCCACTGGCAAGAGCGTGGTGGCCGATTCCCGCTGCTGGCCAGAAATGCTCAAGGTTCATTACCGTGAAGGCGGCACGTGGTTTTCGATTATCCAGGCCAAGTATCTGATCCGTAAAGCGGTCGCTCCACTCTGGAGGTTGAGAATGCAAATACGACTGAGGAAGGCGTAATACGATGAAACACATTTTCTTGAAACCACCGAGGAATGACGATATCATCCATTTGTTGGGAGCCTGGCGGGTCTGGTTAGCAGGCTCGTTGATTGGCGGAGTGCTGGGGTTATTGGCCTACATCATTTTTCCCCCAGATTACCGCGCCCAAGCGACTGTCCTTGTGGATTTTAACGTCGAGGATGTTATTCCTCAGGAAGAATCAGACCGCAATCGGTTCTATTACCTTCAACAGGAAAGCGACAAATTGATTGAAATTGCTTGGTCCGATTCTGTACTCATGTCAGTTTCTGCTCAGACTGGAGTCTCGCTCGTAGAACTACGCTCCGGGACTCTGCAACTGAGCCAGCCAGGTGACGGTGGATGGGATTTCCTGGCTGATTCTCGTGATTCCCAGGCCGCAACGACATTGGCAACCGCCTGGGCCTATTCTTTCTACCAAGCCCTGCAATCTGGCCAGGTAGGAATCGCCACCACTACCGAGAGCGCATTGCTAGTAACGGAGGATATCCTAGCGGAACGTTCGGTACCTCTCGGCACGTACATCTTTTGTGGGTCACTCATTGGTATAGCCGGACTTGCATTGGTCGTCTTGTTCTATAACCGGAACGGAAAAGCATGAAGAATTGGCTTTCGCCCAGCCGTTTGTTGTTGGTGGAACGTTTTTTATGGGCGGCGGTGCTGGTTGCTTTACCGGTGACCAGTTTCCGTTTCCTGCCTTTTTTCGGTGACGCCCAGGTCAGACCTCTCTCTTTCGTCCCAGCCTCCCTGTTGTTCCTGCTAGTTCTCTGGCGTAGTTTCCGAGAGAGAAAACTGGTCTTTTGGACGCCTTCCTTGTTGCTATTGTTGGTATTTGCCTTGATCGCGGTGGTCTCAACTGCCTGGGGCGCATTACTTTCGCCTCCTGATCTTCACAATCATACGTATTTGGCGCGCTCCTTGCGTGCCTGGATCACTTTCTTTGTGGGACTACTTTTCCTGCTTGTCTCTATCAGCCAGGCGCGCGGGGAAGATGATTTAAAATTTACATTTAAGTGGTTGTATATTGGCTTGGTTGGGCATGTAGCGGTATCTCTGTTGCAACTTGTGGAAATTCATATCACCAGTGTCATTTTCGAGAATGCACCTCTTGGCAATGTTGTGGATGCTTTTCAAAAAACCATAATGATGGCAGGCATTTCGCCCAATAAAAGAATCTCCGGCTTGACCCTGGAGCCATCCTGGCTGGCTGCACAAATTGCTGTTCTGTACCTCCCTTGGGTGGTGGGTTCCTTACTGACTGGCTATAGACTCTTCAAACGACGGTTTGTCACGCTCTTGTTATTCCTGGGACTTTTGGTGTTTGCTTTGCTCACCTATTCCCGTAGTGGGTTTGCAGTCATCATACTTGCAAGTTTCCTAACGGCGTGGATAACAAGGCGAGGGTGGATACCGAATGTCAAAATATGGTTCCACTCCCCGTTTGGTCAAAGTGATACTTATCATCCGAGACGCACCCTCAATATCGCCTTGCGCTTGCTGGTGGTGGTAGTGATCCTGACGGGTCTGGCAAGCTTGGGAGTTGCGCTCTCTGCCAATAACTATTTCGCAGTCCTGTGGAAATCAGATAGCACAGGCTTGATAGACTATTTTGTCGACATCTATGCTGGCCCTCGCCTTGCCTATGCTTTTGCGGGATGGAATGTTTTCACGCAACATCCATGGTTCGGCGTTGGCTTGGGCGGGGCAGGCCTATATTTGCATGCAGCCATGCCTAATTGGGCGCATTTCAATATCTCTGAAGTCTCTCAGATATTTTCATCCGATTACATGGGTTATCCCAATGTAAAAAATTTGTTCGTCCGCCTGCTCGCAGAGACAGGCATTGCCGGGTGTTGGGCCTTCCTGTCATTCTATCTGCTGATGTTGGGAAAAACATTGAAAGCCTTGAAATCTCGCGAGAAAGTCCTCATGTTCATGGGATCTACCGGCCTTTTCTCTTTCATCGCCATTCTTGCTATTGGCTTTTCCCTTGATGCGTTCGCCATGCCCATGATCTGGATTCC
>JBFMCM010000247.1:0-2523 GCA_040754355.1 Chloroflexota bacterium
AGCAGTCCGACGATGAGTTTGAAGGTCGTCAGCCCGATGGCTGCCAGGACGGAGAGCAGGGCAACCGAGCGTTTTTCCCTTTGTGCGGATTCATGGCTCATAGGCTGGGATTATAAACCGGAAAACTCCAGCCGGAGTCAAGAGGCCGAATGTCACCAATCGGGAGGATAGAGCATGGGATATATAAAAGGGCGGACACCGTCCGCCCCTACTTTCTTGATGAAACCTTCTTGGTTGCCGGTTTTATCGTTTTTCTGGCCGCCTTTTTCTTCGCCGCCTCCCCCGCCGCCGGTTTCTTCGCGGCTTTTTTCCTTTTCACTTCCGCCTTCTCACTTTTTACTTCTTCTACTTTCACCCCAAACATCTCATCATACTTCGCCTGCACTGACGGCACTCCCGCGCCGCCCAAAGCCTCGTAAACCATGGTCCATCGTCCATCGTCCGCGGTCACAAAACGCCAATCCAAGAAAGCATGGCACTGATAACCGCCCAGTTCCACGTACAACCCCTTCTCGATTAATTCACGGCAGGGGCAGATATATTCCAGGTGAGTGACGTAATCTTGGAAGATGACATAACCATCATGCAGCAGTCCCAGCCCCTCGCCGAGGGTTTTCTGAACCAGTTTTCTTGCGTCTTTGTCCATGAAAGCGGCGGAGGTCTTCACCCAGCCGCGCGTTTCGGCGTATTTGTTGTGATAGACCACCAGTCCGCGTTCATCACCCAGACGATTCGAATAGGCAAACACGTCTTCGTTGACATGTCCCTCGGGAGTGTAGAAATCGTAGAGCAGGAAGTTCTCCACCTCGGCGAAAACGCGCCGCCGGTGCAGGAGCGGGAAGATCTTCCACTCGTGTCCCTTGATGAGGCCTTCGTTGGGCCACTCCTCCCATTTGGCGCGCCGGAATTCCATGCCGTATTTTTCGCGGTAGCCTTCGACCTGTCCGTGACCGATCATCGGCAGGCCGGGCAGGGTGGCCATGAGCGTGCAGACGCCAAAGTATTTATCCCCATCGCTGAACTGTTCGACGGCAGTTTTCTCATCGGGATTGCTCATGAAATTGACAAATCGTTTCAACACCTGCGGATCGAACTCCAGCACATTCTTCATCACGGTGCGGTACTTGGCATTGTCCTCGTCGCGCAGCATATGCATGAAAGCCGAGTTATAGACCCGGTGCATGCCCAGCGTGCGGACGAAGTAGCCTTCCATCAGCCAGAAAGCCTCGGCCAGCAGGAGCGTATCCGGGACCTCCGCGGCGACCCGGTCCACGACCTCACGCCAGAATTCCTCCGGGATGGCGGCGTCGAACTGGGCCCGGGTCATGCCGTGTTCCGAACGGGATGGGATGGCTCCTCCCGCGCCCGGCTCTGGGAACCATAAACGCTGGATGTGCTTCTTGGCGAGGGTCATGGCTGCGTCGAAACGGATGACCGGGAAGTTACGCGCCACGTGCAGGATGGTCTGGATGACGGCCTCCCGTACCTCGGCTTTGGAATAGTCCAATTGAGCGGTGTCATTCCAGGGCATCGAAGTGCCGTCGTTGCCGTGGTAAATGTAGCGTGCCTCGCCTGACCAGCGGTCGAAGCGTTTGAAGACCACTGCTGCGTCGGTGTGATCGTAGTAATGATCTTCGAGATTGATTGCCACCCGGCTGTCACTGGACAGGTCTGCGCCGTTGAACGAGTAGTTCGGATAAGGGGAGTAGGGGAGTGACAGGAACCAGTCGGGGTGCTCCACCACCCAGCGCGAGTCGATGCCCATGTGATTGGGCACCATGTCCGCCGAAAGACGGATGCCCCTCTGCCAGGCCCTCCAGCGCAGATTATTCAGCGCTTCCCAGCCGCCCAAGTCAGCGGCGATCTGGTAATCCATCAGCGAGTAGGCCGAGGCGACCGCGTCCTCCTGTCCCATCATCTGTTTCATGCGCCGGGAGGCAAGGCTGCGTTCCCATAAACCGATCAGCCACAGGCCGCTGATGCCGCGCTGCTGGAGCAAGTCGAGTTCCTCGTCCGGGATGTGGTCGAGGCGGGAAATGTCGCGCTGGTACTTTTTCGACAACTGGTCGAGCCAGACGTAGGAATTCTTGGCGATCAGGACAAGGCGCGGCATCCAGTCTTTGTCGAGGCTGAAACGCTCGTACTCGGCGTAATCACCACCGAAGGTCAGCACGGGGGCTTCGCCGGCGAAACCGCCGGCGAAATTGCCGCGCAGGGCTTCCTCTTTGACGAAATCAATGCCGCGCAATATCTTCAGGATAAAATCCTCGCCGAGCAATCCGCTCCAGCGCTGGAGCAGGAACTGGAGCTGGGCCATGAGCGAATGAGGCGCGACGCGGGCGGGGGCGGTCAACAGGTCGAGCAGCGTCTCGCCGCCGGACCCCAAGCCTGCTTGCGCCGAGAAGCATGCTTTCAGGCTGGAGACGAGGCGCGGGTAATCCGTCTGCTTGCGGAGGGCGGTGTCGTCGAAGAGTTCGCGGTAGGAGGAAAAGGCCGGGTTGTCATTGTGCAGGTGGAGCAGGA